>NZ_JAIUJZ010000021.1:0-59983 GCF_020176775.1 Saccharopolyspora sp. 6M | reverse complement strand
CCCCCCCCCTCTGTTTTCCCCCCCCCCCCCGCCCCGGGGGGGGGGGGGGCCAAAACCCCCCCCCCCCCCCCCGGCCCCCCCGGGGGGGGCGCCGGGGGGGGGGGGGGCCCCCCCCCGCGCCCCGGGCTCTTCTTCGTGGGCTGGTTCGGGAGGTACCGGGACCATCGGCGAGACTGTGCCCAGCGGAAGACCGGTCCGCCGGGCCGGTCGAGGAGCCGGGCCTTCGCCGCAGCGGCGTGACCTCCGCGGCGACCGCAGCCCGCCGCCGGTCGACGGACCGGCCCGAACGGAAAGGCCACGCTTGCGCATCGACCTGCACGCCCATTCCACCGAGTCCGACGGCACCGACACGCCCGCGGAGCTCGTCGACGCGGCGATCGGAGCGGAGCTGGACGTCGTCGCGATCACCGATCACGACACCACGGCGGGCTGGGCGGAGGCGGCGGACACCGTGGCCGCCCGTGCCGGGCGGATCCGGGTCGTCCCGGGCGCGGAGCTGTCCTGCACGTGCCCGGACGGGAACGGCCGCGACATCACCGTCCACCTGCTGGCGTACCTGTTCGACCCGACGTCCGCGGCGCTGGTCGCCGAGCAGTCGAGGTTGCGGGCGGAGCGGCGCGGCCGGTTGCGGGAGATGGCCGAGCGGATGGAGGCCGAGGGCTTCCCGGTCGACGCGGACGAGCTGATGGCGGGGCTGCCGCCGGACTCGCCGGGCGGCAGGCCGCACCTGGCGCGGCAGCTGGTGCGCGCCGGCATGGTGGCCAGCGTCGACGAGGCCTTCGCCCGGTACCTGGGCAGCAGCGGCCGCTACTACCTGCCGCGCACCGACACCCCCGTGCTGCGGGCGATCGAGATGATCGCGGACGCGGGCGGGGTCACCGTGCTGGCGCACCCGTTCGCGCGCGCCCGCGGCCGGGTGGTGAACGCCGAGGTGGTGGCGGAGCTGGCCGCCCGCGGCATGACCGGCATCGAGGTCGACCACCCGGACCACGACGAGCCGACCCGGCAGGAGCTGCGGGAGCTCGCCACCGAACTGGACCTGGTGCCGACGGGCAGCAGCGACTACCACGGCACGAACAAGACGATCCGGATCGGGCAGGAGACCACCGCCCCGGAATCGCTGCGGCGCTTGATCGACAAGAGCAGCGGCAGCGAGGTGTTCACCGCGGGCTGACCGCCGTGATCAGCTGATCCGGTGAGTTCCGGGCGCCGCGCGGGGGGAAACGCGACGCGACGGCCCGGCTGCGTAGTGTGGTGCGAGTGCAGGGACAGCTCGGCCTCGAAGGCATCCCCGGCAAGCTCGTCCGGGTCACTCCCGCGAAGCTCGCGAACTGGGAAGGTTGCCCGCGCAAGTTCCGGATGACCTACTTGGACCGGCCCGCCCCGGCGCGTTCCGGTGCCCGCGCCAACGCCACGCTCGGCGCCGTCGTGCACAACACGCTGAAGGCGTTCTTCGAACTCCCGCCCGCCCAGCGGACCGCCGAGAAGGCGGTGCTGCTGGTCCGGCAGTGCTGGAAGGACGACGGCTTCGCCGGCCGGGTCCAGGCCGCCCGCTACCGGGAACGCGCCCAGCGGTGGGTCGCCGACTACGTCGAACGGCTCGCCCCCGGGACGGAACCGGTCGCGGTGGAGCGGTGGGTCTCGGCCTCGGTGGGCTCGATCATCGCCGAGGGCCGGGTGGACCGCATCGACCGGCGTAACGGCGAGCTGGTCATCGTCGACTACAAGACCGGCAGGCGCGCGGCCACCGACGAGGACGCCCGGGAATCGCGGGCGCTCGCCCTGTACGCGGTCGCCGCGCGGCGGACGCTGCGCGCGCCGACCGGGCGGGTCGAGCTGCACCACCTGCCCAGCGGGCAGGTCGGGGCGTGGGAGCACACCCGAGCCTCCCTCGACGAGCACGTGGAACGGGCCGAGCGGCTGGCCGGGGAACTCCAGTCCGCCTCCGACTCGTTCGAGGGGGGAGCGGCCGGGCCGGACGTGTTCCCGGCGAACCCTGGCGGGCGCTGCGCGTGGTGCGAGTTCCGCGCGCACTGCCCGGAAGGACAGCAGGCCGCACCCGCCGCCGAACCGTGGGCCGGGTTGGCCGAGTGACGGACCAGAGGAACGACGACATGGACATGCCCCGCCGAGCGCAGCAGGAGGCCGTGCGCGGAGGTGCTCGGCACCGGCCCGCGCCGCAGACGCTGCGCCGCCCGCGCCCGGCGGCCGGAACCCGGCCGGTCGAGGGCGCGGAGCAGCCGGGGGCCGTGCCGTTCCGCTCGGAGTCCCCGACCCGCCCCCGGCGTGAGCGGGTCGAGTGGCACGACGAGGACGAGTTCGACGCGGACGACGCCGAGGCCGCGGCGGTGCGCGGCCACCGCGGCGCCGCGGGCACCCGGATCGGGACCTGGTTCCGCGGGCTGACCGGGTCGCTGGCGCTGGGGCTGCTGCTGGTGGCGCTCGCGCTGATCGGCGTGCAGGTGTGGGCGACCCGGCAGGGGCAGGACGGCCCTGGCACAGCCATGATCGTTTCTCATGCGGTGGCGGCGGTGCTGGCCCTGGTGCTGCAGCGCTTCGCCGATCGGAACCGGGACCGGCGCGGCGCGGCGGCGCTGCTGGCGGTGCTGGTGGCGGTGTTCGGCACCCTCTGGTTCTGGTGGTGGTTGTAAGGCCCTCGGGCTCCGCGCTCGACGTCGTCCGCGAGGTCACCGCCGACCGGCTGGGCGATCCTGGTGCGGGCGGCGTGGGGAGGCTCCGGGCCGCGCTCGTCCCGAACACCGACGGCGAATCCGGCATTCCGGGCTGAAGCCGGGACCGGACGAACCGCAACACCGGCCGAATCCCAACACCGGCCGACCAGCCCGGCACCGGCCGAGTCAGCCCAGCGCGACCAGGTTCGGCCCGCGCTGTTCCAGGACGGTCGTGCCCGCGGAGTCCAAGCGCACCGGACCGTCCCAGCCCTGCCGGTCCACCGGGATCAGCCGCTCGCGCGCGCCCGTGAACCGGTCCAGCACCGCGATGCCCGCAGGCATCGGGACGAGCAGCTTCCCGCCGTGCAGCGCACCCGGCCCGAGCGCGCCCGGCACCTCCCACAGGGGCGCGAAGGTGGCGGCGTCCAGCGCGACCGTCGTGGCACCGTTGTTCCAGTACAGCAGGCCGCCGAAGGTGGCCCCGGGAACGTCGCCGATCTTGTCCTTGACCTGCCGGTACTGGTGGTCGTCGAGCACCGCGACGCGGAACGGCCGGTCCGGTCCGGCGGTGGCCAGCCCGTCCAGCACGCGCTGCTCGGTGATCGCCGGGTCGAACCGGTGCAGTGCGGCGGAGATCGACCGCGCGGCCCCGGCCTGCTCCGGACCGGGGACGGGGCGCAGGTTCACCGTCCACACCCGGTCGGCCGCGACGGCCTCCACCCCGGCGTCGGGGAAGGGCGCGCCCGCGGTGGGCAGCGGGTACTCGGCCTCGATGCCGCCGGTGGAGTTCGCGTACATCACGAGGGAGCCGCGGTCGCGTACGTACACGGCGGTCTGCTTGGTGGAGACCGCGACGGCGGTCGCCTCGGAGCCGCCGAGGACGGCGCTGCTGACCTCCTCCGGCTCCTCGTCGTCCTCCGGCTTGGTCTTGAGCACGGTGATGCGCTGCGCCGGGTCGTCCGGGCAGTCCTCCACCACCGCGATCCGCTCGCTGCCGACCGCCACCGACGGGTAGGTGCAGTTCGGGCGGCGGAGGTTGTTCCCCGCGTTCTTCAGCGCGGGCATGATCCCGTACTGCTGGGTGCGGACCAGGTCGGAGCGCCAGCTCTCCAGCACCCGCTCACCGGTCGCGGTGAGGTACTTGCCGTCGTCGAGCAGCCGGGTGCCGAACGGGGCGTCGGCGTTGCGCGCGGGCCCGCGCACCCCGGTGTCGCCCTGCAACGAGCTGACCTCGCTGCAGTTGGCCGATTTCCGGTACACGGCCACCGCGCGGTCCCACCCCTCGCCGACGGTGCACAGCGGCAGGTCGCGGGAGAAACGCCAGCGCACCGCGCCGGTGCCGGGATCCCGGCCGGACACGGTGCCGCCGTCGCCGGTGATCGCGGTCGAACCGGCGACCACCGGGACCGGGGTCGCCGGGCTCGGCGCGCGCCACAGCTCGTGCAGCGCGGCCGGTACCCGGGTGGGGGAGGTGAGGACAGGGGCCGGTGCGGCCGCGGGCTCGGACGTGGTGGCACGGGCGTCGCTGCGCCACCAGATCACCGCGGCGGCCGCGAGGACCACGACCAGGATCAGCACCACCGCGACGAGGTCGGACCGCGTCCGCCGTTCCGGCCGTACCACTGCACTCCTCACTGACTGCTCTCGGAAAGCCCGGCCGGTCCACGGGCCACCCGCTCCCGGGCAGCCCGCTCGCGGAACGGGATCAGTCGCCGGACGACTCGCCGCCGCCGGAACCGGCGCCACCGCCGCCGCCACGACGCCTGCGGCGCCGCTTGCGGGGACGGTCCGCGGATTCCGCGGTGCCGTCGCTCTGCGCGGTGGACTCGGCGGGCTGGGCCTCGCCGTCCGGGTTCACACCGCCGCGGGTGCGCCTGCGCTGCCGGGACCGGCCGCCGGGACGGGTCTCGCCCGCCGCGGACTCGCCGCCGGACTGCTCGCTACCGGAACCGCTGCGGGTGCGGCGGCGCGGCTTGCGGCTGCTGGAGCGCTTCGCGTCCTCGTCGGGTTCGGCGCCGAGGCCGGCGCGGGTGCGCTTGGACAGCGGGAGCCTGCCGGTCGCGTCCGCCGGGATGTTCAAGTCCTCGTACAGGTGCTTCGAGGTGGAGTAGGTCTCCACCGGCTCCGGCTTGCCCAGGTCGAGCGCCTCGTTGATGAGCTTCCAGCGGCTCTCCTCGTCCCAGTCGACGAGGGTGACGGCGACGCCCTCCCGGCCCGCGCGACCGGTGCGGCCGATGCGGTGCACGTAGGTCTTCTCGTCGTCGGGGCACTGCAGGTTCACCACGTGGGTCACCCCGGCGACGTCGATGCCGCGAGCGGCGACGTCGGTGGCGACGAGGGTGTCGACCTTGCCGGAGCGGAACGCCCGCAGCGCCTGCTCCCGGGCGCCCTGGCCGAGGTCGCCGTGCACCGAGGCCGCGGCGAAACCGCGCTCGGCGAGCTCGTCGGAGAGCTTCTGCGCGGTCCGCTTGGTCCGCGTGAAGATCATCGTCAGGCCGCGGTCCTGCGCCTGCAGCGCCCGGGCCAGCAGCTCCGACTTGTCCATGGCGTGCGCGCGGTACACGAACTGCTTGGTGCGCTCGTGGATCGCGTTCGCGTCCGCCTCCTCCGCCCGGATGTGCGTGGGCTGGTTCAGGAAGGTGCGGGCCAGCGTGATGATCGGGCCCGGCATGGTCGCGGAGAACAGCATCGTCTGCCGCTGCTCGGGGACCATGCCGAGGATCCGCTCGATGTCCGGCAGGAAGCCCAGGTCCAGCATCTCGTCGGCCTCGTCGAGCACCAGGCCGCGGACCTTGCCCAGCACCAGGTGCTGCTGCTCGGCCAGGTCCAGCAACCGGCCCGGCGTGCCGATCACCAGGTCGACGCCCTGCTTGAGCGCGTCGATCTGCTGCTCGTAGGGGCGGCCGCCGTACACCGCGAGGGTGCGGATGCCGAGGTGCTTGCCCGCGTCGGTGAGGTCGCGGGCGACCTGCACGCACAGCTCGCGGGTGGGGACCACGACGAGCGCCTGCGGCGTCCCGTCGCCGGGGACCTGCAACCGCTGCAGCAGGGGAACGCCGAAGCCCAGCGTCTTCCCGGTGCCGGTGCGGGCCTGCCCGATCAGGTCCTCGCCGCGCAGCGCCAGCGGCAGCGTCAGCTCCTGGATCGCGAAGGTGTGCTCGATGCCGGCCTCGCGGAGGGCGCGCACGATCTCCTCGTGCACGTCCAGCTCGGCGAAGGTCGGGGTGTTCGGGACGGTGCTCTCCGCGTGCAGCGGTGCGGCCTCCACGGCGGGGGCGCCGTTCTCGCTGTGCTCGATCGCGTGCACGTCCTCGGTTGTGCTGGTGGTCTCGGGGGCCTCGGGGGCCCGTTCGTTGCTGAGGGTCAGAGTGATCGCCTCTCTCAGTACCGGCGCGCTGCGGCCGATCGCTCGGCTGCACTCGTGGTGACGTCCTCCGGCATGGTGGCCGCGTTCGAGCCGCGGCCGGCCGCGTTGTTCGCGTGCTGCATGCTCGTGGTCACCGGTGCGATGGTCGCGCGCCCCTGTTCGATCAGCGGTTGTCCGCTGCTGGTTCGGTCGGCATCGTGGTGCGGCTCACGCCGTCGCCCACGCCCCCGGCTGCTCCGGCCGATGAGCCGGGCACAGGTGGCGCCCGCGCCCGGGCCTCCCGCACGGACCCCGGGCGACCGGCTGCTCACGGGGTGGGACCGTGGCCCGCGTCGAGCCCTGCCGGGTCCCGCGCGGGGAGAGGGGTCCACTGCCGGTTGCCTGATGCCGCATGGCTTCTGCGTCCGCCAGGATACCTGGTCCGAACCGGATCGAGGTCGGCGATGTGCGATGAGCTTTCGCGGAACGTCCCGCACCACCAGCGGCGAGCTCCCGGAGCGCCCGTCGGCCGCCGCGCGTGTCGGCCCGTGCCGCTGCGCGGACCGGGCGCGCGGGGTGGCGGTTAAGGTGCCCGGTATGAGCGAGCTCGACCCCTCCGCCGCCGGATCCACCGACTCCACCACCTACGCCGAGGGGGTCGTGGACCTGCTGGCCGCGCTCGCCTACGGCGAGCTGTCCGCCTTCGACCGGCTCGCCGAGGACGCCCGCACCGCGCCCACCCTGTCGGGCCGGGCCGCGCTGGCCAGCATGGCCGCCGCCGAGATCGGCCACTACCGGATGCTGGACGACGCGCTCGCCCGCCGCGGGGTCGCGGTGGACGAGGTGATGGCCCCGTTCGCCGAGCCCTTCGACGCGTTCAACGCCTCGACCGCCCCGCACTCGTGGCTGGAGTCGCTGGTGAAAGCGTACGTGGGTGACGGGCTCGCGGCCGACTTCTACCGCGAGGTCGCGGAGTGGCTGGACGATTCGACGCGGACGCTGGTGCTGGACGTGCTGGCCGACACCGGGCACTCCGCGTTCGCCGAGCGCGAGGTGCTGGCGGCCTGCGCCGAGGACCGCTCGCTGCGGGACAAGCTGACGCTGTGGGGCCGCAGGCTGCTGGGCGAGGCGGTCACCCAGGCGCAGCGCGTGGTGGCCGAGCGGGACGCGCTCGCCGAACTGATCATCACCGGGTCGGGCGATCTCACCGGCATCGTCGCGCTGTTCCGCCGCTTGCAGAACAACCACACGAAGCGGATGGCGCGGCTGGGCCTGGGCTGACGGGTTCCCGATGTTCGCCACCGGCGAAGGCGGGTCCGGCGTGGACTGGGATAACCTCTCGGACGTACGCATCGGTTCGCGAATTGTGGAGGTCAAGCGTGGAGGTCAAGATCGGCGTCGTGGACAGCCCGCGTGAGCTCACCGTGGCCAGCGGTCAGTCCTCGGCCGAGGTCGAGTCGCTGGTGGCCGACGCGCTGAAGACCACCGACGGGGTGCTGTCGCTGACCGACGAGAAGGGCCGGCGCTACCTGGTGCCCGCCGCCAAGCTGGCCTACGTCGAGATCGGCCCCTCGGAATCCCCGCGGGTCGGCTTCGGCGTCCAGTGATCTGCCGCGATGCCCCCGGCCGGAGAGCGCTCCGCCGGGGGCATCGTCGTGCCCGGGGTCGTCCACATCGGACTTCGGGGTTCCGTCAGAACGGCGGTCGGCCCACGCCGGTGATGCGGTAGCGGTGCCACGGGTCCGGCTCGGACAGGCTGCCCGCCGCCTCGCCGCGCGTGGTGCGCACCACGACCTCGGTCCGGCGCCCGGCCGCGAGCTCGGCGACCGCGTCGTCCGCGGCGACCCGGCCGTACCAGTGGAAGCGGCCGTCGATCGGCTGGAAGTGCCCGCGCAGCACCACCGACACCGGGACCTCGCGTTCGGCGGTGAACAGCACCGCCTCGCCCTCGTACTCCTCGTCGGGGCCTGCGTCGACGGTGGTCTCCTCGGACATGGTCGCTCCTTCCGCGGTCAGCTCCCGCCGCCGGTGTCGGTGATCAGCCGCAGGCCGGTGCTCGGCTCCAGCGGCTCGTCCGGGTCGAGCACGATGCCGCCGGAGCGCAGCACCCCGTCGATGGCGTGCCAGATGATGCGGGTCAGGTAGTCGGTGAGGTCGTCCCGGCTCATCGACTGCCGCTCCAGCCACCAGTCGCCGCTGGCCTGCACCATGCCGACGAGGCCGTGCGCCCACGGCTCCACGCCGCCGGAGTCCAGGCCCAGCGCGCGCAGGTACTCGCCGAGCAGCCGGGACAGCGAGTTCGCGATCTCCGTCTTCTCCGCGGTGACCGGGTCGGAGCGCACCGGCTTGTCGGTGAAGGTGCGGCGCACGACGAACCGGTACAGGTCCGGGTACTGCTCCAGGACGCCGAGGTAGGCGTCGAGCATCCGGCGGATGCGCTCGTTGGGGCTGCCGTCGGCGGCGATCTCGGGGGCGAGCCGCCGCATCAGCAGTTCGGTGCCCCATTCGCCGACGGCGACGTAGAGGTCGCTCTTGTCGTGGAAGTGCCGGTACAGCACGGGTTTGCTGACGCCGGCCTCGGCGGCGATCTCGTCCATGCCGACGTCGGCGCCGTGCTGGCCGATGGCGCGCACGGTGGCTTCGACGAATTCGGCGCGGCGGGCTTCGCGGTGCTCCCGCCAGCGCTCCCGGCGGGCGTCGCCGCGCGGCGGTGGGTCCGGGACGACCTTGACAGGCCGGGTGTGGTGGCTCACGCTACCCAAGGTAGCTGTTACTAGAAGTAACATGCAATGCCGGTGGCAGCCAGGGAGGCCCCGAGATGACCAGGACCGCGCAGGTGAACGACCGGGAGAAGACCGCCGCCCGGCTGCTGAAGTCGTCGGCGAAGAACAGCTACGACCCCGAGGTCGACATCGACTGGGACGCGCCGCTGCTCGACGACGCCCCCTACATCCCGTTCCACCGCAGCAGCCTCTACGGCACGGACCTGTGGGAACGCCTCGACCGGGCGCAGCGCGTCGAGCTGACCAAGCACGAGTTCGCCAGCATCGCCTCCAACGGCCTGTGGTTCGAAGTGCTGCTGATGCAGATCCTGCTCAAGGAGTTCTACGACTCCGACCCGCGCACCGACCACGCGCACTACGCGCTCACCGAGATCGCCGACGAGTGCAGGCACTCCACCATGTTCGGCAAGGCCGTCCGCCGCGTCGGCGCCCCCGCCTACGGGCCGGTGCCGCTGCTGCGCCAGGCCGGGCGGGTGCTGCCCGCGATCCTCAAGGGGCCCTCCGCGTACGCCGCGATCCTCGTCGCCGAGGAGATCCTGGACCGCTTCCAGCGCGACCAGATGAACGACGAGTCCGTGCAGCCGCTGGTGCGCATGGTCAACCGCATCCACGTGCTCGAAGAGGCGCGGCACGTCACCTTCGCCCGCGAGGAGGTGGTCCGGCGGATGGCCGGGTGCGGCCCGGCCGAACGCGCCTGGCACCAGTTCGCGACCGCGCTGGTCTCCTACGCGATCTGCTTCAGCCTGATCAACCCGCGGGTGTACGCGGCCGTCGGCCTGCGGCCCAGGGACGCGCACGCCGCGGCGTGGCGGAACCCGCACTTCCAGCACACCCTGCACTGGGGTGGCGAGAAGATCATGGGCTTCCTGGACGAGGCGGGCCTGATCGGCGGGCCCGGCATGCCCTTCTGGCGCAAGTCGTTCCTCATCCGCTGACCCCTCCTCCCAGAACAGGACCGCCATGACCACCACCGCCTCCGGCGCGGACACGAGCACCTTCACCACCGGCGACGGCGTCCGGCTCCGGGTGCACGAGCACGGCCCCGCCGACGCGGGCAGCACGCTGCTGCTCGTGCACGGCTGGACCCTCACCACGCACACCTGGGACCGGGTCATCGACGAAGTGCTGCACCAGGCGGACGTCCGGGTGCTGCGGTTCGACCTGCGCGGGCACGGCGAATCCGATCCGGCGCCCGCGGGCTCGGCCACCATCGAGCGCTGCGCCGACGACGTCGCCGAGCTCATCGAGCAGCGGGTGCCCACCGGGCCGATCGTGCTCGCCGGGCACTCCATGGGCGGTATGACGATCATGGCCCTGGCCGAGCGGCACCCGGAGCTGTTCGCGGCGCGGATCGCCGGCGCCGCACTCGTCGCCACCTCCAGCGGCGACCTGGTCGCACCCACCCTCGGCCTGCCCGCGCCGGTCGCGGCCGTCGCGAACCGCGCCGAGCTCGGCGTGCGCGGCCTGCTGGCGAAGGCGGGCGGCGGGCGGCTGGCGCGGAACTCCCGGCCGCTGCGGCCCGGCATGCGCTGGCTGCTGTTCGGCGGTTCTCCGGCCGCGGAGGACGTCGCCGCCACCGCCGACTGGGTCGCGGCCTGCCACCCCGCGAGCCTCGCCGGGTTCCGCGCCTCGCTCGCCGAGCACGACCGGGTGCACGCGCTCGCCGCGCTGCGGGACATCCCCGTCGTGGTGCTCGCCGGGCTCAAGGACCGGCTGTGCCCGCTGCCGCACGCCCGGCGCATCGCCGACGCGCTGCCGGACGCGCGCCTGCTGCTCTACTCCGGCGCCGGGCACATGCTGCCGCTGGAGCGCACCGACGAGGTCGCCGACCGCATCGTCGAGCTGATCCCCGGCTGAGCGGGACCGCGCCCGCGCCGGATGAACGGCCCGCTCGACATCGGTCGGGCGGGCCGTCCGCGGCTCAGCCGTTCTGGAGGGGGAAGCCGGAGAGGCCCTTCCACGCCAGCGTCGTGATCAGCGTGATCGCCTCGTCGCGGCGCACCGACTCGGTCTCGTCCAGCCAGTAGCGCGCGGTCACCTGGCTCAGCCCCACCAGGCCGAACGCCAGCAGCCGCGCCCGCTCCGGGTCGAGGCCCGCGTCCGCGGTGACGGCCTCGGCGACCGCGTCCACGCAGTCCGACAGCGCGCCGTCCACCGCCTTGTCCACCGACGGCTCCCCGCGCAGGTCCGATTCGAAGACGAGCCGGAACGCCTGCCCCTCGCCGTCGACGAACTCGAACAGCGCGCCGACCGCCGCGCGCACCCGCTGCTTGTTGTCCGGAGTGGTCTCGATCGCCTGCCGGACCCGGCGCACCAGCTCGCCGCCGTGCATCTCCACCAGCGCCAGGTACAGCTCCAGCTTGCCGGGGAAGTGCTGGTAGAGGACGGGTTTGCTGACGCCCGCGTGCTCGGCGATGTCGTCCATCGCGGCCGCGTGGTAGCCGTTGGTGACGAACACGTGCTGGGCAGCGGTGAGCAGTTGTGCCCGGCGGGCGTCGCGGGGCAGCCGAACGCCCCTGCTCGGCTGCGCGGCGGTCTCCGTCATGCCTGCCTCCACCCGTCCTTCCGTCACGTGCTGGGCTTCTCCAGCCGGGAAGCACAACCTTACTCGCCGGTAAAGGCCGTTCTCGACCTCATCCGGCGCCGCGTCGCACTCCCGGGGCATGCTGAAACCATGCGGACGAGCCCGCGACACCTCGACGCGGCGGCACCCGGCGGCGGGCTGACCAGGGTTCCGCTCCGGCTCGGCGCCGTCCCGGCGCGGTTGCCCGGCGTGCCGTCGCCCGGCAGGCACGTGCCGTTGATCACCGAATCCGGTCCGTTGCGGGTGCACGTCCGCGAGACGGGCGGGCCGGGCGCGGAGACCGCCGTCTACCTGCACGGACTCGCCGGATCCGCCTCGAACTGGACGGACCTCGCGGCGGCGCTCGCGCCGAACCTGCGCGGCCTCGCCGTGGACCTGCCCGGGTTCGGGCGCTCGGTGCCGCCGGACCGCTTCGACTACTCCGGCGAGCAGCACGCGCACGTGGTGATCCGGCTGCTGGAGGAGTCCGGGGCCGGCGCGGTTCACCTGGTGGGCAACTCCTTCGGCGGAGCGGTGGCGGTGCTCGTCGCCGCGCACCGGCCGGACCTGGTGGCCTCGCTGACGCTGATCTCCCCGGCCGTGCCCGACCTGCGCCCGGACCCGCGGCGGATGTCGGACCCGCGCATCCCGCTGACCCGGCTGCCGCTGCTCGGCCCGGCGGTGCGCCGCAGGCTGGCCGCGGTACCGCCGGGGGAGCGGGCCCGGCGGCTGCTGGAGCTGTGCTTCGCCGAGCCGGGCGCGGTGCCCGCGGACCGGTTGGACGCCGTCGTCGAGGAGTTCCGGGAGCGCGCCGGGTTCGACTGGGCCGAGGCCGCGCTGGACCGCACCACGACCGGGCTGGTCCGCTCCTGGCTCGCGCCGCCGTGGCGCTCCCCGTGGCGGCTGCTGCCGCTGGTGCAGGCCCCGAGCCTGGTGGTGTGGGGCGCCGCCGACCGCGTCGTCGGCGTCCGCAAGGCGCCGCGCACCGCCCGCGAGCTGCGGCGCGGACGGCTGCTGGTGCTGCCGCGCACCGGGCACGTCGCCCAGCTGGAGCGGCCGCGGGTGGTGGCCGCGGCGGTGCTCGGCATGCTCGACGAGGTCGAACTCGGGCATTGGTGACCAGCCGCCCCGAAACGGGTGATCTTCGAATCGGCGGCGGATCCCGCTGGCCACAGCCTCGTTGGCCACGATCGTGCTGTGGCAGGCTTGTACCGTGCCGCGCCCCCCGAGACGACCCCGTGACGCCGCCGCAGGCCGTTCGGACCCGGCGGGCGGTTCCGCCGCCCCCCACGCGCGCCGCACGCCCCGCCCCGACGAACCGCTGGCGGCCTCGTGGCGGCCGTTCGACGAGCGCGACTACGACCTGGACGAGCCGGAACCGCCGCGGCGCACGCGGAACGGGGCCTGGTCGCTGTACGGCTGGCGGATCTACGCGGTCCCGCTGCTGGTGGTGGTCACCGCGCTGGCCGTGTTCCAGTCCGTCGACCCGGACGCCCAGCAGCTCGGCGAGGGCGGCACCTCGCACCTGCGGGCACCGGACGTGCCGGAGGCCCCGGTCGTGACCGAGGCGCCGCCCGGCCGGACCTACCGCGCGGACATGTTCTCCGCCGAACTCCCGCCGGGCTCCCCGGTGCCGGAGGTCGGCGGGCGCACCTTCACCGTGCTGCCCGGCACCTCGCCGAAGGTCGGCACCGGCGGCGACCTGTACCGCTACACCGTGGAGGTCGAGGTCGGGGTGAAGCTCGCGGAGGGCAACGACTCGTTCGCCCAGCTCACCCAGGAGACCCTCGCCGACCCGCGCAGCTGGACCAACCCGGAGGCGGGCGACATCGCGCTGCAGCGGGTGGACGGCTCGGCGTCCCCGGACTTCCGGGTGACGCTGGTCAGCCAGAACACGGCGCGGGAGATCTGCGGCTACGGCAGCGGGTTGCCGTTCGACACGTCCTGCCGGATCTCCGACCGGGTCTACATCAACGCGGCCCGCTGGGTGCGCGGCGCGGTCGCCTTCGAGGGCGACATCGGCACCTACCGGCGGTACGCGATCAACCACGAGGTGGGCCACGTCTTCGGCAACGGGCACGTGCCGTGCGGGGAGCAGGGCGGCTTGGCGCCGGTGATGATGCAGCAGACGTTCAGCACGTCGAACAACGAGCTGCACGAACTGAACAAGGCGGTGCCGCAGGGCACCGAGATCCCCGCCGACGGCTTCGTCTGCAAGTACAACGCCTGGCCGTTCCCCGTCGGCGGATCCGGCAGCTGAGGCGGGTGCGCTCGACCACTCCGTTCCCGCATGGTGGGAGTAGTTTGGGAAGCGGGAAGACCATCCGCCACTCTGGCGTTGCACCTTCCGCGCCCGTCCGGCCCCGCCGAACTCGGGCGCGGACGCTCGTCGTGCTCGCGCCAGCGGGTGAACGACGAGGTGAGGACCACTGAGGAGGAGCTGGGAGATGTCCGGCGATTCAGCCCAGGCAACGACGCTACCGCCGCTCGTCGAGCCGGCGGCGGAGTTGACCAAGGAAGAGGTCGCGCGCTACAGCCGCCACCTGATCATCCCGGATGTCGGGATGGACGGGCAGAAGCGGCTGAAGAACGCGAAGGTCCTGGTGATCGGCGCCGGTGGGCTCGGCAGCCCCGCGCTGCTGTACCTGGCCGCGGCCGGGGTCGGCACCATCGGCATCGTCGAGTTCGACGCCGTCGACGAGTCGAACCTGCACCGCCAGGTCATCCACGGCCAGTCCGACCTGGGCAGGCCGAAGGCGGAGTCGGCGCGCGACTCGATCGCCGAGATCAACCCGTTCGTCAAGGTCAACCTGCACCAGGTGCACCTGTCCTCGGACAACGCGCTGGGCATCTTCGCCGACTACGACCTGATCCTGGACGGCACCGACAACTTCGCGACCCGCTACCTGGTGAACGACGCGGCGGTGCTGTCCGGCAAGCCCTACGTGTGGGGCTCGATCTTCCGGTTCGAAGGCCAGGTCAGCGTGTTCTGGGAGGAGAAGGGCCCGAACTACCGGGACCTCTACCCCGAGCCGCCGCCGCCCGGGATGGTGCCGTCCTGCGCCGAGGGCGGCGTGCTGGGCGTGCTGTGCGCCTCCATCGGTTCGATCATGGCCACCGAGGCGGTCAAGCTGATCACCGGCATCGGTGAGACGCTGCTCGGGCGCCTGATGATCTACGACGCGCTGGAGATGAGCTACCGCACCGTCAAGATCCGCAAGGACCCGAACGCGACGAAGATCACCGAGCTGATCGACTACGAAGCGTTCTGCGGCGTCGTCTCGGACGACGCGCAGCAGGCCGCGGTGAACAGCACGATCACTCCGCGTGAGCTCAAGGAGAAGTTCGACCGCGGGGACAAGTTCGAGCTGATCGACGTCCGGGAGCCGCACGAGTACGAGATCGTCAAGATCGACGGATCCACGCTCATCCCGAAGGACCGCATCCTGTCCGGCGCCGCGCTCGCGGAACTGCCGCAGGACCGGCAGATCGTGCTGCACTGCAAGTCCGGCGGCCGCTCCGCCGAGGCGCTCGCCGCGCTGCACAAGGCCGGGTTCTCGGACGCGGTCCACGTCGGTGGCGGTGTCCTCGGATGGGCGAACGAGGTCGACCCGAGCCTGCCGACCTACTGATCGACCCCGCCGCCCGCGTCCGGGCGGTGCGCGGTGGCCGAGCCACCGCGCGAAGAACGGCGACATTCCCTGCTCAGCGCAGGTGGTACCGGCCCGGCCCCCGCACACGAGGGGGCGGGGCCGGTCGTCGTCGGGCCGCGCCGCCGCCCGGTTCACGATTTCCCCCGGACCATGATCTGCGGAGCGCCTGACCCCCATTCGGGGATCTCCGATGTAGCGTCTGCGCCGTGACTGGAACTCCGGAGCCGCCCCCGTCGCACGTACGAGCGGCGTTCGGTGCGCGCGGGGAGGACGCCGAACTGCTCAACGGCGGCGTCGCCTGGCGTTGCGGCGAGGTCGTGCTCAAACCGGCCGCGAACACCGCCGAAGCCGCCTGGGTGGCGCAGACCCTGGACCTGCTGGAACCGGACGAGGTGCGGGTCGGCAGACCGGTCCGCTCGACCGACGGCCGCTGGGTGGTCTCCGGCTGGTCCGCGAGCCGCGACATCACCGGACGGCCGGAACCGCGGCACGACGAGGTCGTCGCCATGTCGCTGCGGCTGCACGCGGCGAGCAGCGTGCTCACCCGGCCCCGGTTCCTCGACGCGCGGCAGGACATCTACGCGCTCGCGGACCGGATGTCGTGGGGCGAGGAGGACTACCCGCTGCCGCTGGACAAGGGCGGCCGGCTCTACGACGTGCTCGCCGGATCGCGGCGCCGCACCCAGCTGCGCCCGCAGGTGGTGCACGGCGACCTGTTCGGCAACGTGCTGTTCGCGGGCAACGCCCCGCCCGGCATCATCGACTTCTCCCCGTTCTGGCGGCCCGCGGAGTGGGCGGCGGCGGTCGCGGTGATCGACGCGCTGTCCTGGGGCGGCTCGGACGCGGCGATCGTGGAGCGCTGGTCGCACCTGACGGACTGGCCGCAGGCGCTGCTGCGCGCGCTGCTGTTCCGGCTCGCGGTGCACGCGCTGCACCCGCGGTCCACCACGGCCTCGCTGGGCGGGCTGGAGCACGCGTCGCAGATGGTGCTCGAAGTGCTCTGACCCGCCCCGGCGCGCCCGCCCGCGCGGGTGTGACGATGGTGCGGTGGCAGAGGACGTCGAGGACACCGAACCGCTGCGCGGGTTCACCGCGGGCATCACCGCCGAGCGCAAGGCGGCGGAGCTGGGCGCGCTGCTGGCCCGCCGCGGCGCCCGGGTGCGCTACGGCGCGGCGATGCACACCGTCCCGGTCGGCGACGACGCCGAGCTGACCGCGGCGACCGAAGCGGTGCTGGCCCGGCCGGTGCAGCACGTGGTCGCGGTGACCGGCAGCGGGTTCGGCGGCTGGATCGAGTCGGCTCGGGCGCGCGGCGCGGGGGAGCGGCTGCTGGCGCACCTCGGCTCGGCGGAACTGCTGGCGCGGGGCGCGAAGGCGCGCGGCGCGATCCGCGGCGCCGGGCTGCGCGAGAGCTACACGGCGCCGACCGAGGAGGTCGCCGACGTGCTCGACCGGCTGCTCGCGCAGGGCGTGGCCGGGGCGCGGGTCGTGGTGCAGCTGCACGGCGATCCGATGACCGACTTCCGGGAGCGGCTGCGCGCGGCGGGCGCCGAGGTGCTGCCGATCGTGGTGTACCGCTGGACCGACCCGGTCGACCTCGGGCCGCTGGACGCGCTGATCGACGCGGTGATCGACGGCGAGGTGCGGGTGCTGCCGCTGACGAGCGCGCCCGCCGCGACGAACTTCCTGGCGCGGGCGCGGCGGACCGGCCGCGGCGAGGCGCTGCTGGCGGCGCTGCGGACGAACGTGCTCATCGCCTGCGTCGGCCCGGTCACGGCGGCCCCGATCGCCCGCGAAGACCTGCCGCACGTGCTGCCGGAGCGCGCCCGGACCGCGGCCCTGGTCCGCCTGATCGCGGACGAGGCACCCCGCTTCGCCCGCGGCGACGGCTGATCCCGCGGCGCTCGATCCACCTCGGCGGTTGACCCTGCGGCCGATCCACTGCGGCGGTCGGTCCACGGGGCGGTCGGCGCTGCGACGGCCCGACTACTGCGGCGGCCGGTCCTGCGCGGCGGCCGGTCCACCGGGACGGCTGATCCCGCGGCGCTCGGTCCCGGCGGCGGGGACGATCAGGCCGGGCCGGACCAGCGGTAGCGGCGCATGTTGACGCGCGGGCCGTCGGCGAGCACGCCCTCCGCCCGCAGCAGCTCCAGCTGGCGCCTGCGGAGGTGCTCGGCGGTCCTGCCGTCGGAGCGCAGCACCCGGTGCCAGGGGATGTCGGCACCGTCCTCGGCGAGGATCCGGCCGACCAGCCGCGCGGAGCGCAGACCGGCCAGCTCCGCGACGTCGCCGTAGCCGAGCACCGATCCGGCGGGGATGGAGACGACCACGGCCCGCACCCGTTCCAAGGTTTCCTCGTCCACCCGGGCAGTCTCGCAGAG
The DNA here is from genome assembly GCF_020176775.1 of Saccharopolyspora sp. 6M. NCBI lineage: Bacteria > Bacillati > Actinomycetota > Actinomycetes > Pseudonocardiales > Pseudonocardiaceae > Saccharopolyspora > Saccharopolyspora sp. 6M. Next base: position 42,585 of record NZ_JAIUJZ010000021.1, on the reverse strand, counting down.
CAACGGGCCCGGCAGGACCAGGTGATCGGAGCGGCGGGCCGGCGCCGGGGAGCAGCCGCTATTACAAGCGGCGAATGCCATCGAGCACGGCCTGCAGCAGGTCGTGGTCCGGTGGGCGCTGCGGGGTCAGCGGAACGCTCAGCGCACCCTCGTCGAGCAGGTCCGAGACCAGGACCTTCGCCACCACCACCGGGATCTCCAGCGCCGCGGCCAGGTCGGCGATCGACCTCGGCCGCGCGCACAGCAGCAGGATCCGCTCCCGGTCGGCGTCCCACTCGGCCGCGTCGTCCGGTTCCGGGACCGCGACGACGAGGGTGCCGCGGTCCAGCTCGGCGGCGGCCGCGCGGGTGCGGCCGCGGGTCATCGCGTACGGGCGCACGAGCGGGCCGGCGGCGCTGTCGCGCCACCCGTCCCCGCCCGTCCGCCGCGAGGTCACGTCGCCGTCGGCGTCAGCCGGGAGCGGGGTGCGGACTCGATGGCCCGGCCCGCCCGCTGGACGAACAGGTTGATCTCGTAGGCGATGAGGCCCACGTCGGCGTGCTCCTCGCCCAGCAGCGCGAGGCAGGAACCGTTGTCGGCGGCGGTGACGAACAGGAACGCGTGATCCATCTCCACCACGGTCTGCCGGATGCAGCCGCCGCCGAACCGGCGACCGGTGCCGCGCGCCAGCCCGTGCAGCGCGGACGCCGTCGCCGCCAGCGCCTCGGCGTCCACAGCGGACAGTTCCGGCGAGTGCTCGACCACCAAGCCGTCGGTGGAGAGCACGACGGCGTGGCGGGCCCCCGCGACTCGGCCGACCAGATCACCCAGCAACCGGCCCAGCTCGAAGTCGGTCGTGGTGCTCATGTCCTGCACTGCGCATCCCTCACTCATCGGTCGTGCCCGAGTCCGGGTCGGTCTTGCGGCCGCGGTCGGTGCCGCGCTGGATCGCCGACATCAGGGACCTGATCTCCGCGGCGGAGCGGGATCCCGCTGTCGACGCGTCCTCCTCTTCGGGTCGTTCGCGGGCCAGCTCGGGGGCGAGGCTGGCCTTCTTGCGGCGGCGCGGCAGCGGGACCGGTGGAGCGCCCGGTTCCGCGGCGCCGTCCGCTCCAGTGTCGTCGGTCGTGGCCTGGTCCGCGTCGGTGGCGCCGGAGGGCGCGGGGCCGGTGATCGACCGATGCCCGGTGGGATCGGTGATCGCCGGATCCGGGTCTTCCGGCCAGGTGACCGGATCCGCGTCGCCGGCGGGTTCCTCGGTCGGCCATGCCGCGTCGAACGCCGGTTCGGCGTGTTGCCCGGGCTCGATCGGTTCCCCTCCGTCCGCACGGTAGCCGCGCTCCGGCGGGGAGTCGTCGCCCGAAGCGGTGACTTCGGTTGACCTCTCGGGTGGCGTTCGTTCCAGCGTCGCGGAGTCGTCGGCGCGGGTGCCCGCTAGGTCCGGATCCTCCGCGTCGGACGGCCAGGGATGCTCGTCGGAGTCCGCGGCCGCCGGGGTTCCTCCCGCGGCGGGAGCGTCTTCGCCGTCCCGGGAGCCGGGGGCGGGGTTCGCGGTGGCCGGATCGACGTCCTCCGGGTCCGGGGCCGCCGCCTCCGCCGCGGTCGAGTCCTCGGGCCCGGATTCGTCGGCGGCGCGGTCGTCGGCGGCCGGGCCGGCATCGGGGTGTTCTGCCGTCGGGAACGCCGGATCGGTGCTCTCGGCGGCGGCGGTGGTCGTGCCGACGGGGTCGGCGTCCGCCGCGCTGCCGGTGGATTCCGCCGCGGCCGCGCCGGAATCCGGTCCGGAGACCTCGTCCGACCGCGCGTCCGCGGTGTTCGCGACGCTGGTGCGCGCGGTCTCGGCGTCCGCGGGCCAGGCGTCCGCGGGCAGCGCCGTCTCGAAGCCGGTGTCCGCGAGCTCGATCGCCCCGGCGGTCGCCGCTTCCTCCGCGCGGATCCGCGGGAGCTGCGAGGTGTGCGCCTCCGCCGGGTCCGGCTCGACCGGTTCCACGATGAGCTTCGACGGCAGCAGCACGACCGCCCGCGTCCCGCCGTAGGCGGAGGTGCGCAGCTCCACCGAGATCTCGTGCCGGTCCGCCAGCCGCGCCACCACGAACAGCCCGAGCCTGCTGTCGGAGCGCAGCGCCATCGCGTCGAACTCCGGCGGCCCGGACAGCATCGCGTTCGCCGCCTCCAGGTCCTCGTCGGCGAGGCCGAGCCCGCGGTCCTCCACCTCGACGACGACGCCGCGGGCCACGGTGTGGCTGTGGATGTTCACCCGGGATTCCGGCGGGGAGAACGAGGTGGCGTTGTCCAGCAGCTCCGCCAGCAGGTGCACGGTGTCGGCGACCGCGTCGCCGTGCAGCGCCAGGTCCGGCGGCCGCTGCACCCGCACCCGCGCGTAGTGCTTGGTCTCGGCGACGGCGCTGCGCAGCACGTCGGCGAGCTCGATGGGGCGGGACCAGCGGCGGCCCGGCCGGCCACCGCCCAGGATGATCAGGTTCTCGGCGTTGCGCCGCGCCCGGGTGGCGAGGTGGTCCAGGCCGAACAGCAGCGCCATCCGGTCCGGGTCCTGCTCCTCGCGCTCCAGCCGGTCGATCGTGGTGAGCAGCCGGTGCACCAGCGCCTGGCTGCGCCCGGCGATGCCGAGGAACACGGTGTGCACGCCTTCGCGGGCCTGCGCCTCCTGCACCGCCGCGGACACGGCGGTGCGCTGCGCGGTGTTGAAGGCCTCGGCGACCTGACCGATCTCGTCGCGGCCGTAGTCGAGGTGGGCGACTTCGCGATCGAGGTCGACGCGTTCACCGCGGCGCAGCCGGGCCACGATCTCCGGGAGCTGCCCGTCGGCCAGCACCAGCGTGTCGTCGCGCAAGCCGTTGAGCCGCCGGGACAGCCCGCGGGACACCCGCAGCGCGACGAGGATCGCCGCCAGCACCACCAGCAGCGCGAGCACGCTGCCCACGGCCACCTGGAGCAGGTTGCGGTCCCCGGCCTCCATCCCGGCCGCGGCGGTGCGCTGCGCCTGGGTGGAGGCAAGCGTGGTGAGGTCGTCGGCGACGAGGTCGCTGGTGATCAGCCAGTCGTTCACGTCGATCGACGGCGGCCCCGCGACGGACGGGTCCGAATCGGACCACGGCCCGAGCGCGACGAGCTGCTCCTCCAGCTCGGCGAGGTGCCGGAACTGCGGGGCGGAGGTGATCTCGGTGTACCGGGCCCGCACGCCCGGCGGCGCCGAGTCGGCCTGGGACCGCAGTTCCAGGTGGTAGGCACCGCTGAGCCGGGTGAACTCCAGGTGGTCGGCGGCGGTGAAGGTGCCGCCGCGCAGCCCGTCGGTGACCAGCGAGGCGGCCCGGGACATCCGGTCGGCGGCGGTGAAGAACCCGGCCGCGCGCAGCCCGCCCTGGGTGACCGTCGAGTCGGGGAACAACCGCGCCTGCTGCTCGAACAGCGCGGACCCGGCGTCGACGAACCCGTTGTAGTAGCCGTGGATCCGCGCCCGGTCGGTCTGCGCACCGTCCACTTCGGCCCGGATCACGGGTAGTTCGGCGATGATCCCGTCGAGCGAGCGCATCCGGTCGGCGACCGCGTCCGGCGCCTGCTGGAGCGTCGGGTCGGCGGCTTCGCGCATCGCGGTCAGCGCCCCGTCGGTGGCGGCGCGCTGCCGGTCGAGCCGGTCGCGCACCGAGCCGGGCGCGGCCTGGTCCGGCGCGGTCGCGTACAGCAGGCTCAGCGTGCGTTCCTTCTGCGCCGAGGCCAGGACCCGCATCGCGGGCAGCGACACGTCGCGCACCCCGGCGGCGATGCCGCGCAGGTGGAACCCGTCGTAGAGGGTGACGCCGCTGATCGTCGTCCACAGCACCAGCAGCGCGATGCCGGGGATGAGGACCACGCCGTAGAGGCGGTCGCGGATGCTGCGGCGGCCCTTGCGCCAGTCATCGAGCTTCTGCACTACGTCCCACCCGTGTGTGCCGGTGCCCGCGACGAGGCGCGTCGCGGTGGTCTCGGCGGCGTGCGAGGCACCGACGCCGTCCTGAGCGGACGTCGTGCTGAGGGAGACGGGTTCGCGGGGCGTGGCGATCGGACGCGCGGCCCGGTGTCCCCCGACTTCGCTGTTCCCGCATGAAACCGCCGCGATGATAGCACGGCAAGATCAACTGGGGGGACGGTGGAGCGGTGTGGCGCCGCACGGCCCAGCCGGTGCTGGACCGTGCGGCGCAGTCCCGCGCGAGCTGCCGGATCAGCCGGCGAAGCCCGCCACGATGGACGAGTACTCCCACGGCTGCTGCTCGGCGCCGCTGCAGCTGCTGGCGTCGCCACCGCCGTCGCACGGCCGGTCGCGGTTGACCGACCAGAAGGTGAAGCGGCCGAGGCCCTTCTCCTTGGCGTAGTCCGCCATCTTCTGGAAGGCGGCCACGTCGACGTGCTCGGCCTCTTGGTCGGTGTCGCCGTTCATCGAGGAGATGCCGACGTGGGCGTAGGCGGCGGCCTCGTCGTAGCCGAAGGTCGTCGCCACCTGCTCCTTGAGCGCCTCGGTGGTGGTGATGGTGTCCTGCGCCATGTCGGTGCCGTTGAAGTCGAACGGCATCTGCGTCCACACGTCGATGTCCGCGCCGATCTCGGCGGCCTTCGCCAGCATCGCCGTGCCGTTCTCGTTCGGCCCGGTGGTGGTGGTGCCGAAGGTGACGACGGTCTTGATGCCCGGGTTCGCCTCCTTCGTGATCTTCAGGGCCTCGATCACGCGGTCCCGGGAGGCGGGGTTCTCGACCTCGGTGCTCTCGATGTCGACGTCGATGGCCTTGAGGTCGTAGGCGTCGATCAGCTTCTGGTAGGCGCCGGCCAGGGACTGCGCGTCGGTGCAGACCTCGCCGAGCTTGTTGCCGCTCCAGCCGCCGATCGAGGGGACGACGTCGCCGCCACCGGCGCGGATCTCGTCGATGGTGGCCTTGTCCTGGCCGTCCAGCGGCCGGGTGCCGTCCCAGGCCGGGTTGCAGGTGCCGTCGGCGTTGATGAAGGCGAGCGTGAAGTCCTTGACCCCGCTGGCCTGCTGCACCTCGCCCGGCGACGGCGGGTTGCCCCAGCCGTTGTAGAGGTAGGGCGAGGCCGCGACGGGGCTCTCGGCCTTCGGCGCGACGTCCTGGTTCGCGCTGAGCGCGGGCGCGGCGGACAGGGTGGCCGCGCAGGCGACGGCGACACCGGTACCGGCCAGGGTGAGCACGTTCTTGCGGAGCTTGCCCACTGGTCCTCCTTCGGGGTTCCCGTGTTCTGGGGGCCGCGGTCGGGGTCCGCAGCACAGCGGGACTCTCGCAGAACCCAAAATTGGTTCGTACCACCAAAAGAATTATTCGCCTGGGCCCTTCGGGGCCTCGGCGCCGCTTTTCTGTCCTGTTCTGTATCGGCCCTGGCCAGCGAATTGATGTGTCCACAAGGGAGTTCCTGATCCGCATTCACAGCAGAATGGGAAAAGGGTGGGAAATTACCGTTTGCCCGACCGCGCGGTGGGCGGCACCGCGCCGCGCGGCCCCGGGTCGGCTCGCGGAACCCCGGCCCCGCGTGCGGTTCGCCAGGATCGCACGGCGTGGCCTGCGGCTTCGGTGTCGGCGGCCCGTGATTCCATCGGGGGCATGCCCGCCTCGAACAGCGCCCCCGGCCGGGAGCGCGAGACGTCCCGCCGCTCCGCGCCGGGAGAGCAGCACCGCCGCTCCGCACCCGTCCTGGTGCGCCGTTCCGGCGGGGAGCGGCGGCTGCGCTGGGACGAGCCCGCCCGGCGCGTGCTGGACGGTGACGGCGGCTTCGTGCGGGTCCTCGGCGGGCCCGGCACCGGCAAGAGTTCGCTGGTAGCCGAGGCCGCCGCCGACCGCATCCTGCGCGGCGGCGCCGACCCGGAGAACGTGCTGGTGCTGACCTCCGGCCGTGCCGCCGCGACCCGGATGCGCGCGCAGATCACCCGGCGGCTCACCGCCGGAGCCGGGCTGCGCACCGCGCCGGAACCGCTGGTGCGCACCGTGCACTCGTACGCGTTCGCGGTGCTGCGGCTGCAGGCGGTGCGCACCGGGGCCCCGCCGCCCCGGATGCTCAACGGACCCGACCAGGACGCGCTGGTGCGCGAACTGCTCGACGGGGACATCGAAGGCGGCGCGCGGGACTGGCCGGAGTCGCTGCGCGCCCCGCTGCCGGTGGAGGGCTTCGCCGGGGAACTGCGCGACCTGCTGCTGCGGGTCGCCGAACGCGGCATCGGCCCCGCCGAGCTGATCGAACTGGGGGAGCGGCACGACCGCCCGGAGTGGGTGGCGGCCGGCCGGTTCGGCGTGCAGTACGAGCAGGTGACGCTGCTGCGCGGTGGCGGGCACGGCGGCGCCGAGCTGGACGCGGCCGAACTCGTGGCCCAAGCGCTGCTGGCCTTCGACACCGACCCGGAGCTGCTGGCGGCCGAGCAGGACCGGGTGCGCCACCTGCTCGTCGACGACGCCCAGCACCTCGACCCGCAGCAGTTCGCGCTGCTGCGCAGGCTCGGCGGCACCGCCCGCGAGTTCCTGCTCGCCGGGGACCCGGACCAGGCGGTGTTCTCCTTCCGCGGCGCCGACCCCGGCTGCCTCACCGGAGCCGCGGCGGACCGCACCGAGGTGCTCACCACCGGGCGCCGGATGTCCCCCGCGGTGCACGCCGCCGTCGGCAGGCTGATCGACGGCCTGCCCGGCGCCGGACCGCAGCGCGCGCTGCGCCCACCGGAGGGTGACGGCGGCTCGGTGCAGGTCCGGCTGCTCGGCACCCAGGCCCAGGAGGCCGCGTGGGTCGCCGACCAGCTGCGCCGCGCGCACCTGCTGGACGAGGTGCCGTGGTCGGACATGGCGGTGATCGTGCGCTCCACCGGCCAGTCGTTGCCGGTGCTGCGCCGCGCGCTGCTCGCCGCCGGCGTGCCGCTGGTGCTGCCGGTGGACGACGTGCCGCTCGCGCACCGCACCGCGGTCCGGCCGCTGCTGACCCTGGTGCACTGCGCGGCGAACCCGGCGGCGCTGGACCCGGACGCCGCCGAGCAGCTGCTGACCTCCCCGCTGGGCGGGGCCGATCCGCTGGCGCTGCGCCGGTTGCGGCGCGGGCTGCTGCGGCTGCAGAAGGCCACCGGCGGCCAGCGCTCCAGCGGTGAGCTGCTGGTGGAGGTGCTGCACGACCGGGACCGGCTCGCCGGGCTGGAGGACGCCGCGGCCCGCCCGGCGCGGCAGGTCGCCGCGCTGCTGGCGACCGCCGCCGAAGTGTCCGGCAAGGGCGTGGAAGAGGCGCTGTGGCGGGTGTGGAAGGCCTGCGACCTGGAGCGGCGCTGGGTCGCCGCCTCGGAGCGCGGCGGCATCGCGGGCGCCCAGGCGGACCGGGACCTGGACGCGGTGGTGGCGCTGTTCGACGCCGCCGCCCAGTACGCCGACCGCAAACCCGGTTCCGACATCGCCGGTTTCGTGGAGGAGCTGCGCAAGCAGCGCATCACCGGCAGCAGCCTCGCCGCGACCGCCCCGGCCGGTGACGCGGTGTCGGTGCTGACCGCGCACGCGTCGGCGGGCCGCGAGTGGGAGGTGGTGGCGATCCCCGGCGTGCAGGAGGGCACCTGGCCGGACCTGCGGCTGCGCGGGTCCTTGCTGCACACCGGCCGGCTGGTGGACCTGCTGGCCGGGGTCGACGAGCAGGAGCGGGTGTCGGCGACCGCGCCGCTGCTGGCCGAGGAGCGGCGGCTGCTGCTGGTCGCGGCGGGCCGCGCGCGGCGGACGCTGCTGGTGAGCGCGGTGCGCGGCGAGGACGAGCAGCCGTCCCGGTTCCTCGACGAGCTGGAGGGCGTCAGCACCGACGCCGAGCAGCGCCCGCTGCTGCGCCCGGAACGCGGGCTGGTGCTGGGCGAACTCGTCGCCGAGCTGCGCAAGGTGGTGTGCGACGGCGAGGCCAAGCCGGGCCGCCGGGAGCGCGCGGCGACCCAGCTCGCCCGCCTCGCCCGCGCTGGAGTTCCCGGCGCCGACCCGGATTCCTGGTACGGCCTGCCGGAGAGCTCCACCGCGCAGCCGCTGACCGGGCCGGGCGAAGCGGTCCGCATCTCACCGTCCACAGTGGACGTACTGAGCAAGTGCCCGCTGCGCTGGATGGTGCAGCGCCACGGCGGGGAGGATGCCGCCGAACTCGCCTCCGTCACCGGGACCCTGGTGCACGCGCTGGTGGAGAAGGCCGCCGAAGGCGCCGACCGCGAACAGCTCCGCACCGCCCTCGACGAGGCGTGGCAGCACGTCGACGCCGGGGCGCCCTGGTTCTCCCGGCACGAGCGGCGCCGGGTGGAGGGCATGCTCGACGCGTTCCTCGGCTGGCTGGAGAGCTCCCGCGCCGAACTCACCCAGCTCGGCGTGGAGCGGGACCTGGACCTGGAGGTGCCGAGCCGCGAAGGCGGCCCGCGGCTGCGGCTGCGCGGCCGGGTCGACCGGCTCGAAGCCGACGGCGACGGCAGGCCCGTCGTGGTGGACGTGAAGACCAGCAAGTCCGCGGTCAGCGGGGACGAAGCGCAGGAGCACCCGCAGCTCGCCGTGTACCAGCTGGCCGCCGCGCTCGGTGCCTTCGCAGGGGAGTCCGGGGACTCCGACGGGGACGACGAGCGCGCCGAACCCGGCGGCGCCCGGCTGCTCTACGTCGCCAAGCCGTCCCGGCAGGGCGGGTGGACCGAACGCGCGCAGGACGGGCTCGACGAGGAACGGCTGCGGGTGTGGCTGGACGTCGTGCAGGACGCGGGCGCCGCCAGCGTCGGTCCCGCCTACGTCGCCGCCGAGAACTCGGACTGCCCGCGCTGCCCGGCCCGCCCGTCCTGCCCCGTCCACCCGGAAGGCCGCCAGGTCGGGCAGTGACGGGACGTCCGAGCGGTATGGCCTGCGTCACCTCCGGCTCGCTAGCCTGGTGATCCCGCGGGTGATCGGCTCGGTCGGCCGCGCGCAGCTCGATACCGCGAAGAGGTGGTCGCAGTGGCCGACGAACTCGCAGGGAAGACCATCGGCGAACGCATCCAGATCATCCGGGAGCGGCGCGGCAAATCCCGGCCGGTCGTGGCCGGTCTCGTCGGGCGATCACCGGAGTGGTTGAAGGCGGTGGAGAAGGGGCGGCTGCACACACCCCGCTGGGAGAAGCTCGTCGAGCTGGCGAGCGCGCTGGGCGTGCGGGACGTCGCCGAGCTCACCGGCGGCGCGCCGCTGGGCGGCTTCACCGAGCGCTGCTCGCACGACGCCGTTCCCGCCGTGCGCGAGGCCATCGAGGAGACCGCGCTGACCGTGTCGGCGGAGTCCTGCCCGGCACCGGCCGCGTTGCGGGAGCGGGTCGCCGATGCCTGGGCGCTGTGGCATTCCTCGCCCACACCGCGGAAATCGGTCGGTCGGGTGCTGCCGCAGATCATCCGGGACGGCCGCACCGCGGTCCGGATGCTCGACGGCGCGCAGCGGCGCGAAGCGCACGTCGCGCTGTCCGCCGCGTACGCCCTCGCCGAGCAGCTGCTCGCGTGGGTGGCGGACTCGGCGCTGCTGCGGCTGGCGGCCGACCGGTGCATGACGTCGGCGGAACTGGCCGACGATCCGGCCGCGCTCGCCGGGGCCGCGTGGGTGGTGGGCAACGTGTGGCGAGCGACCGGTCGCGAGGACGACGCCGTGCGTCTCGTGGACGACGCGGCCGCGCTGCTCCAACCGCGGCTGGATTCGGCGGACGACTCGGTTCGCGCGCTGTGGGGCGCCTGCCGGCTGCACGGCGCGATCAGCGCGGCCCGGACCGGTCGCGAAGGCGACGCGCTGCGCAGGCTCGACCAGGCCGAGGCGATGGCGGATCGGCTGCCGCAGCGGTACGCGCACCCGTGGACGCTGTTCGGCCGGGCCAATGCGGCGGTGACCTCGGTGTCCGTGCAGGTCGACCTGCACCGCTCGGCGAGCGCGATCGACGCCGCCGTGCAGGTCGACCCGGACTCGGTGCCCTCGGTGGACCGGCGCGCCCGGCTGTGGCTCGAAACGGCCCGCGCCTACCACCAGCGCGAGGACCGCGCCGCGACGCTGCACGTGCTCCAGCGGGCGGTGCAGGCGGGGGAGGAGTCGATGCGCTGCCACCCGCTGGCCCGCGGCATCGCCGGTGAGCTGGTCACCTCCGGCGGCGGGATGGTGCGCACCGAGGCCCGCCGGCTGGCGGGACGACTGGGACTTACGGTCTGACCCGCTCGGTGAGGTACGTTCCGTGCCCCGTCGCGGCGGGGTGGCGATCGCCTCCCGGACTCGGCGCGATTCCGCCGACACTCCTCGCATGACCGATTCGACGGCTCCGCTCCCGACGCCCACCCCCGTTCCGGTGCGCTACCGGGCCGGCGAGGTGGGCGAGACCCGCCGCGTCGTGCACACCGCCACCTGGACGCCCGCGTGGTGCTACCGGGCGGTCTGCGGGGAGGAGATCGACGTGCACCGCGCCGAAGTCGTCGCCGCCGGCATGCCGTGCGTGGCCTGCGTTCGCGCGCTCGCCCTGCGCGATGGTGGCCGGTCACCGGAGTAGGAGCACCGACCCGGCTCGTCGTCGTGATCCCCGACCCGGTGGCGAGCCGTGCTCGGTCGGTGACCGCACCCCCCGCGGTCCCGGCCGGGCGAACGGGTCGGGCCGGCGATGCCCCGGCACAGCCCTCGCCGGTCCGCGGCCGGTGGCGCGACACCCCCGGCGCGCCGCCGGCCACCCCGCCTGCGGGGTGAGATTCGCGATCAGGTCGGGCCGGAGCTCGAAAGGGGGCGCGGCGGGCCGCTACGTTGGTCGTGGATCCGGCAATGAAGGGGAAGTCATGGCGCAGCACTCGAACGGCCTGCACCACCACGGATACGTCGAGCGGTCCGCGCTGACGCACGCGTTGAGCGCCGCGGAACGGCGGATGCTCGACCCCGACGAGGTCATGCACTCGCCCGACGAGGTCGCCGCCTGGCTCGCCGGAACGCTGCGCGCCGCCATGGGACTCACCGAGGACGAGGTCGCGTTCACCGACGAGATCGAGATCTGGCTCGCCGAATCGCAGCGCGGCGAGACGATCGTGACCGGCCTCAACGACGGGCCGACGATCACCGCGGAGGCCGTGTACGACAGCAACTGCGAGTGCGAGCGGCAGCTGAAGCCGGTGTCCCCCACCAAGAAGCGCCGCTGAGCCCGCCGGTGCGGCCGGTCGTCCCGCGCGGGCCGACCGCAAGCTCCCCGCAAGATCGGATGCCCCGCCCGGACGGCGCCGCCGGCGGGGCGCTCAGCTGCGGCGACGGTGGTGAGTGCTAGAACCGGCGGGGAACCGGTGACGTGAGCGTGGAAGGGGATCGGGGCGTGTCGGAACTGCTCAGCCCGCACCGCATCGCCCAAGGGCTCGGGCTGCACCCGCCGACGCCCGAGCAGGCCGCGGTGATCGCCGCACCCGCCGAACCGGCGCTCGTCGTCGCGGGCGCGGGCGCGGGCAAGACCGAGACGATGGCCGCCCGCGTGGTGTGGCTGGTCGCGAACCGGCTCGTCACCCCGGAGCACGTGCTCGGCCTCACCTTCACCCGCAAGGCCGCCCGCCAGCTCGCCGACCGGGTGCGGGCGCGGCTGCGGCGGCTCGCCGGATCGGGCCTGCTCGACGAGGTGGACCCGAGCGGGGCGCTGCGCACCCAGGTCCTCGCCGAGGAACCGACCGTGCTGACCTACCACGCCTACGCGGGCAGGCTCGTCGGCGAGCACGGGCTGCGGATCCCGGTGGAGCCGGGCGCGCGGCTGCTCACCGGGACCGCGTCCTGGCAGCTCGCGCACCGGGTCGTGTCCACCTGGACCGAGGACCTGGACACCGAGAAGGTGCCGTCCACCGTCACGAGCTACCTGCTGTCGCTGGCCGGTGAGCTCGCCGAGCACCTGGTGCGCCCGGAACACCTGCGGGAGCACGCCGAACGGCTCAGCCGCCTCATCGAGGACGCGCCGCGGGCGAAGCGGCAGCGGGCCGAACTCCCGCAGGAGCTCACGAAGATCATCGCGGCGCAGCGGTTGCGGGCCGCGCTGCTGCCGCTGCTGGAGGCCTACCAGCAGCAGAAGCGGCGCGAAGCGGCGATGGACTTCGCCGACCAGATGTCGCTGGCCGCGCTGCTCGCCACCGAGCACCCCGAGGTGGTGGCGGGTGAGCGGGAGCGCTACGGCGCGGTGCTGCTCGACGAGTACCAGGACACCGGCCACGCCCAGCGCGTGCTGCTGCGCGCCCTGTTCGGCGGCGCCGCGCCCGGCACCGATCCGCTGCCGGTCACCGCTGTCGGCGACCCGGCGCAGGCCATCTACGGCTGGCGCGGTGCGAGCGCCGCGAACCTGCCCCGGTTCACCACCGACTTCCCGCGCGCCGAGGACGGCACCCCGGTGCCCGCCCGCCGCTACGGGCTGCTGACCAGCTTCCGGAACCCGCCGGAAGTGCTCAGCCTCGCCAACGCGGCCTCCGAGCCGCTGCGCGCCGCCGGGCTGGAGGTCGACGAGCTGCGCGCCCGCGACGGCGCCGGGGCGGGCGACATCCGCGCCGTGCTGGTCGAGGACGTGCGCACCGAACGGGACTGGGTGGCCGACCGGATCGCCGAGCAGTGGCGCGCGGCGCTCGACGAGACGGGCGCCCCGCCGACCGCGGCCGTGCTGGTGCGGCGGCGCTCCGACATGGCCGGGATCGCCGGTGCGCTGCGCGAACGAGGGCTGCCGGTGGAGGTCGTGGGGCTCGGCGGGCTGCTCGACGAACCGGAGGTGCGGGACCTGGTGAGCGCGCTGCGCGTGCTCGTGGAACCGCTGGCCGGGTCGGCGGCGATGCGGTTGCTCACCGGTTCGCGCTGGCGCCTCGGCGCCGCCGACGTGGCCGCGCTGTGGGACCGGGCCCGGCGGCTCGGCGCGGGCGCGGCCGAGGGCGGCGAGGAGGTCGCCGACCAGCTGCCCGGCGAGCACGCCGAACAGGCCGGGCTGGTCGACGCGCTCGACGACCCCGGCGCGCCGGAGGGCTACTCGGCCGCCGGGTACGAGCGGATCCGGCGGCTCGGCAAGGAACTTGCCGCGCTGCGGCGCAGGCTGGACCAGCCGCTGCCGGAACTCGTCGCCGACGTCGAACGCACCCTGCTGCTGGACATCGAGAGCCTCGCCCGCCCCGTCGGCGCCGGTCGCATCCACCTGGACGCGTTCGCCGACGTCGTCACCGACTTCGCCACCGCCAGCCCGTCCGCCCCGCTGTCCTCGCTGCTCGACTACCTCACCGCCGCCGAACGGGCCGAGGACGGGCTCGAACCCGGAGAGGTGGAGGTCGCCGAGGACCGGGTGCAGGTGCTCACCGCGCACGCCGCGAAGGGCCTGGAGTGGGAGGTGGTCGCGGTCCCGCACCTGGTGCAGCAGGTGTTCCCCGGCCGCAGGCACTCCGGTTCGTGGCTGACCTCCGTCACCCAGCTGCCCGCGACGATGCGGGGTGACGCGCAGGACCTGCCCGACCTGGACCTGGACCGGCTGGGCGGGATGGACCGCAAGGAGATCGCCGACGAGCTCAAGCGGCACGACGGCGAGTTCGAGGACCGGCGGCTCACCGAGGAGCGGCGGCTGCTGTACGTGGCGCTGACCCGATCCGAACGCGTGCTGCTGCTGTCCGGGCACTGGTGGCAGGAAGGCGGCAAGAAGCCGAAGGGGCCGTCGCCGTTCCTCACCGAACTGGCCGACGTGCTGCGCGGCACCGGCGCGGGCGAGATCCAGCGGTGGGCGGACGAACCCGGCGAGGACGCGGAGAACCCGCTCGCCGACGCGCTGCTGTCGATGTCCTGGCCCGCGGACCCGCTGGGGGAGCGGCGCAGCGCGGTCGCGGCGCGGTCCGATCTGGTGCGGGCCGCGATGGCCGCGCCGGAGCCCGCGGCGGACCGGAGCGTCCCGGCCGGGGCGTCCCGGTCGGGGGTGGTGGGCCAGCTCGGCGAGGAACCGATCCCCGAGGAGCCCGGCTTCCCGGAGGAGCCCGGCTTCCCCGAAGAACCGGACTTCCCCGAAGAGCCCGAGTTCCTCGACGCGTCTGAACCGCCGGACGACCTGGAGTCGCCGGACGCGCCTGAACCACCGGACGACCTGGAGCCGCCGGACGATCCCGAACCACCGCCGGAACCCGGCTTCCTCGACGAGCCGGCACCTCCCGAGGAACCCGGAACCCCCGCCGAGCCCGCCGCACCGGACGTCCCGGCCGAGCCCGAACTCCCCGAAGCGGCACGGGTTTCCGCGGACTTCGACGACCCCGGCCCGGCACCCCTCGACGACCCCGAGGTCGACCCCGACGAGCTCAGCTGGGCCCGCGACGTCGACGTGCTGCTCGCCGAACGCGAGGCCGCCGCCCGCCGCCGCGAACAGGTCGTGCTGCCCGGCCACCTCTCGGTCAGCCGCCTCGTCGAGCTCGCCGCCGACCCGGAGGCGCTCGCGCGCCGGTTGCGCAGACCGCTGCCGATGCCGCCGAACCCGATGGCCCGCCGCGGCACCGCGTTCCACGCCTGGCTGGAGCACCGGTTCACCTCCAGCGCGCTGCTCGACGTGGACGAACTCCCCGGCGCCGCCGACGAGACCGCGCCGCCGCGCGAGGACCTCGCCGGGCTGCAGGAGGCGTTCCTGCGCGGTTCCTGGGCCGACCGGGTGCCGCACCGCGTGGAGGTGCCGTTCGAGACCCAGGTCGAAGGCGTCGTGCTGCGCGGCCGGATGGACGCCGTGTTCGCCGACTCCGACGGCGGCTGGACGGTGCTCGACTGGAAGACCGGCGCCGTCCCCGCCGACGACCAGGTGCCCGCGCTGGCCGTGCAGCTGGCCGCCTACCGGATCGCGTGGGCGGAACTCGCCGGCGTGCCGCTGGAGCGGGTGCGCGCGGCGTTCCACTACGTCCGGCACGACACGACGCTCAGCCCCGCGGACCTGTTCGACGGGGACGGGTTGCGCGAGCTGCTCACCTCGGTGCCGGACGTGTGAAGCACGATCGGGTCGAGACCGTCCACGACACGGGTGAGATCCACACCTTCGGGTGGCGGATCTTGTCGTAGCCCGTTCGGACGCATGAACATGCTCGGGATGGATCAGAACACGGAGTGGAAGCTCAACACCCCGCCCGAGGCGGAAGTCGTCGTGGACACCGACGTGCTGTCGCTGCGCGTGCCGCTCGTCCGGGTGAGCCGCGACGACGCGGGCACCTGGTCGTTCACCGGCCCCGGCGGCGAATCCCGGCCCACCAAGCGGACCATGCTCAACGCGGTCGTCGGCGCCTGGCCGCACGTGGCGGCGCTGTCCGACCTGGAACCGGGCGGCAGCGTCGTGTGGTCCTGGGCCAAGCACGGCTGGACCGGCGAGTTCGAGTGCCGCTGCGGCAACTGCGACCAGCCCGTCGCCGCCGACCTGGACCGGCGCACCTGGCCGCCGGACCTGCACCCGAACACGCTGATCAGCGTGGAGAAGACCACCCTGTCCGGGCAGGCGCCGCTCACCGACATCCTGTCCACCGCGGGCGGGATCGCGTTCCTCGGCCCCGGCGACCACCGCCGCACCAGCGAGCTGATGACGCCGGTCGCGGTCGCCAACGTGATCCGCCGCTGGCCGCACACCATGCAGGCGCTGCGGGCCGCGAAGGAAGGCCGCGGGCTCGGCTGGAACCCGCACGGGATGAACTGGCACGAGTACGTGCTGGCTTGATCTCCCCGCACCGGGGGAGCGACCGGCGGCGGTACCGCTGGGGGCCGCCGCTGCGCGGGCTCAGCCCGTCGGATTCTCCGCCAGCTCCGGATCCCGTTGCAGCACCAGGGAATACAGCACTTCCTGCAACCAGCGGCCGAACAGCGAGGAGCTGAACTCGGGGGAGCGGTCCTCCGGCGGCAGCAGCACTTCGGACGGTTCCCCGCCGTGGTCGGCCACCACGCCGATGCCGTAGTAGTCCAGTTCGGTCATCGGCCACGGCCGGTACGGGTGGCCGCGCGGCAGCACCACGCTGCACGGCGCCAGCGTCATCAACGTGCCGCACGCCCGCGGCCCGTACTTCGCCTTGCGCACCGGAACCAGGATCCCGACGACGTCGACGGCCGCGACCGGCAGGTGGTCGTGCATGGACGGCTGCGACCAGGACCGGAACCACATCGGGTCGTCCTCCGGGGCCCAGCCGTGCTCCCGGCGCCAGAGGTGCACGTCCCGCCGGATCCGGGTCACGGCCGCGAACCGCGCTCCGAGCACCTCGACGTGCGGAACCAGATGACCCTGCCAGCCGAGCGCGTCGGCGGCGTGCTCAAGCTGCTGCACCGGGAGATGGTAAACCGGTCGACCCGTCGTGGACTACGTCCGGTGGCTACTTCGTTGCGGTTGAGCGAACTCGCAGGGCCCAGGCGATCAGCGGTAGTTGCAACGGGAGCCTGCCGTAGGCGATGGCCCGCTGCGGCAGCGGTTTCCGCCGGTAGTCCCACGCCATCTGCACGTTCGCCGGGAACACCGCGACGAACAGCCCGGCGGTGAGCAGCCCGCCCCACCGGCGCGTCCGCGGATTCGCCACCGCAGCGGCACATCCGAGCTCCGCGACCCCGGACAGGTAGGTCCAGGTGCGAGCGGATCCGGGCAGCTGCTGGGGCACGATGCCGTCGAACGGTTTCGGCTTCGCGAAGTGCAGCACGCCGGCGGTGGCGAGCACGCCGGACAGCAGCTGCGCCGAACGGGGGAAACTCATGCGTCGCAGCGTTGCACGATGCGCCGCCGGTCGGCAATGGCCCGGGTGACGCGGCGCACGGGAGGTCTCGCGGTGATCGCCTGCCCCGCGGGTTATGTTCGGCGGCAGCAGATCCAGCGGAAATCGGGGGAATCGTGGGCGAAGACGCCGAAACCGGGCGCGAGGCGGCGCCGTGGTGAGGCGCGGCGGGCCCATCCGTGCCAGCCACCTGATCAGCGGCCGGATGCGCCTCCCGATCACCGAGCGGCTCACCGACCGCCCGGACCACACGCTCGTCGGCGTGATCCGGATGCCGGAGGCCGCGATCAGCCCGGTGCGGTCCATCGTGCGCCGCATCATCGGCGCCACCCTCGCGCTCGCCGCCACCGTCGCCATCGTCTACGTCGGCCGCGACGGCTACCGGGACACCGCGGGCGGCGAGCTGAGCCTGCTCGACGTGGTCTACTACGCGACGGTGTCGCTGTCGACCACCGGTTACGGGGACATCACCCCGGTCAGCCCGCTCGCCCGGCTGGTCAACGTCCTCGTCATCACCCCGCTGCGGGTGCTGTTCCTGATCGTGCTGGTCGGCACCACGCTCGAAGTGCTCACCGAACGATCCCGGCAAGCGTTCAAGATCCAACACTGGAGGACGAAGGTGCGCGACCACGTGGTCGTCATCGGGTACGGGACGAAGGGCCGTTCCGCGGTCACCGCGCTGCTCGGCGACGGCGCCGACCCGCAGCGGATCGTCGTCGTGGACACCGATCACGCGGCGCTGGAAACGGCGTCCTCGCTGGGACTCGTCACCGTCAACGGATCCGGCACCCGCTCCGACGTGCTGCGCGTCGCGGGAGCCACCCGGGCGCGCGCCATCGTGGTCGCGCCCGCCCGCGACGACACCGCCGTCCTCGTCACCCTCACCGCCCGGGAACTCGCGCCGAAGGCCCAGCTGGTCGCCGCGGTGCGGGAAGCGGAGAACGTGCACCTGCTGCGCCAATCCGGCGCCGACTCCGTCGTCGTCTCCAGCGAGACCGCGGGCCGGCTGCTCGGCATGGCCACCACCACGCCGTCCGTGGTGGAGATGTTCGAAGACCTCCTCACCCCCGACGTCGGCCTCGCCATAGCGGAGCGGGAAGTCGAAGCCCAGGAGGTCGGCGGCTCGCCCCGGCACCTGCCCGACATCGTCCTCGGCGTGGTCCGCGACGGTCGGCTGTTCCGGGTGGACGCCCCCGAAGCCGACGCCATCGAGGACGGCGACCGGCTGCTCTACGTCAAGAAGGTCACCCCCGCCGAGTCGTGACACCCGGTCACCGGCGCTGAACGCCGGGCTGTGACGGCCTTTTCCGAAGTTCTGGCAACATTGCGGTGTGAGGCGACGAGGCGGTTCGGCATCGGTGGCGCTGATCCTGGTGGCGCTCGGCCTGCTCGGGATCGTCGTGGTGGCGTTCTCCTGGTGGCGGCTGCCGAACATCGGCTCGGCCGACGGCGGTGCGCAGCAGGCGACCGCGACCGTGCTCGAATCCACCCCGTGCGGCAAGGAATCCGAAGGCGACCTCGTCGAAGTGCGGGTGGACGGCGAGACGCGGCAGCTGCGGCTGGACGGCTGCGGGCACACCAAGGGCCAGACCATGCAGGTTCAGGTCCCCGCGAACGGCAGCGCCGTCCGGCCCGGCGGGGGCGTCGACGGCGGCGGGCTGCACGCGCGGGCCAGCTGGGTGCTCGGCACCCTCGCCGCCATCGCGGGCGGTGGCTACGCCCTCCTCATCACCAGACCCCGAGCCCTCGGCTGATCACCTGTCTTTCCACTTCGGTTGCGAGGCGGGTCGGGGGGGGGGGGGGGGGGGGGGGGGGGGGGGGGGGGGGGGGGGGGGGGGGGGGGGGGGGGGGGGGGGGTGGGGGGGGGGGGGGGGGGGGGGGGGGGCGGCCCCGGCCGGCCGCCGGCCCCGCCCCCCCCCCCCCCCGGCCCCGCGCCCCCCCCCCCCCCCCCCCCCCCCCCCCCCGCGCGCCCCCCGCGGCGCCCCCCCCACCCCAGCGCTGCGCAAGAAGAGTTGAGCAGCGCGCGTTTTGGGCGGACGTCAGTCCACCTGGTCCGGGTCGGCCAGCCAGGTGTTGCACTCGGTGACGCGGTTCT
The DNA here is from genome assembly GCF_020176775.1 of Saccharopolyspora sp. 6M. Taxonomy (NCBI): domain Bacteria; kingdom Bacillati; phylum Actinomycetota; class Actinomycetes; order Pseudonocardiales; family Pseudonocardiaceae; genus Saccharopolyspora; species Saccharopolyspora sp. 6M. The sequence goes on along the minus strand of NZ_JAIUJZ010000021.1, from coordinate 23,824 downwards.
TGTAGAAGCCCTGGTCCACCCAGGCGGTGTTGGTGGCGACGCTGCCGTGGTCGGGCTGCGGGTTGTACTCGTCGCCGCGGCCGCGGGCGTCCGCCAGCGCCGCGAAGATGATGTCGTTGTCCATCCCGCCGTTCTGGAACGACGCCAGCGCCATGCCGCCGAAGCAGGTGGCCTGCAGCTCGGAGCGCCGCGTCAGCTCCAAGCCCGCCGGGCTGGTGCCGTTCGCCTCGTACGTGGCCTGGGTGTAGGCCTCGTTGATGCCGCTCATGCTCTGCACCGCGTGCCCGAACTCGTGCGCGAACTGGCCGAGGAACACGCCCGGCTCGGTGCGGCCCTCCTTGTCGGCGTAGTAGCGGGCCGTCATGTAGATCGTGTTGTTGCCCGGGCAGTACATCGCGGTCTGGTCCCAGGTGCGGGTGCCGCAGGGGCTGGTGACGGTGCTGTCGGTGGTGACCACGTCCGGCATCCGCACCGGCAGGTTCGCCTCCTCCAGCGCCGGGGTCCACATCTCCATCAGGCAGGGCAGCGCCGCCTCGTAGAACGCCGACTGCGAAGCCGTGTCGGTGGCGAACCGCGGCAGCGGGCAGGGGGTGTTCACCGCGCCGTTGCCGTTGATGTTGATCGGGTTGTCGCCGAGGGTCGCGACGGAGCGGGCCGGGGTCGAGTCGACGGAGGCCGACGTGCTCGGCTCGGTGGAGCTGGTGGGGGCCGAGCTGGTCGCCTCGGAGGTCGGCGCCGCGGAGGTCGTCGCGTTCGCCGAGCCATCCCCGGTCTCGTGCACCGGGCCGGGGTAGTCGGCGGCGGTGTCGCGCTTGGTGAGCGCGGTCACGCTGATCGTGCCCACGCCGACGAGGAACAACGCGGTGATCACCAGGGCCAGCACCAGCGCCCACGGGGACTTGCGCGGCGGAGGCGGCGGCGCGGGCGGGTGACCGCCGGGACGATGCCAGGGCGGGGCCCCGTTCCACTGCTGCCCGTTCCACTGCTGTCCCGTCCACTGCGGTCCGCCCCACTGCTGCTCGTCCGGGCGGGGCGCGTTCCACTGCTGGCGGGACCACTGCTGCCCGTCGGATTGCGGCGGGGGCGGCAGCTGCGGCGGGAGGTAGTGCGGTCCCGGCGCGCCGCCGGACTCGGTCGGGGGCAGCGGTTGCGCGGCCGGGGGCGGGCCCACCGGGCGCTCACCCCACGGGGGCTGTGGCTGCGTCATGACCGATCTCCCGGCTTCGCCGACGACTGGAGCGGACCGAGCTTAGCGGTGCCGGGACCGGGTCCCGTGCGCTGATCGCTCCACATCGGAGCAGGTGGCGGCGCGGCGGCGGCGCGCACCGGCCTGCCCGGGTTCGGGCGCGCGGGATCCGCGGGTGCCGGCCCGGCGGCGCCGCCCAGGACCGGCGCGCAGCTCGGCACGCCCGCTCGGGGCAGGCCGGGTCTGTCCGATGTGGACTGAGCGGTGCGTGCCGTCCGGTGGGCCGTGGCGGTCCCGGAATCCGGGTCGGAACCGGCGCTTCCGGTCATCGGTCGGCTCCTCGGCTCGTCGGGTCGGACGGAGATCGAGGGTAACCAGGCGGAGCTAGGGTCGTGCCGTGTTTCGCGAACCGCGTTCGGGACCGGGTGGGAAACCCTCGCCGACCTCGCTGCTCGCCGCGGTCGCGGTGCTGGCCGCGGCGCTGCTCACCGCCGCCCCGGCCGCCGCCGCGCAACCGGTGAACGTGCTGCCCGGCACCGCCGCCACTGACGTGCGGGCCAAGCTGGAGCGCGACGGCGCGCTCACCGTCACCGAGCGGATCGCCGTCCCCGCCGGGAATCCGGTGCACCGCACCATCCCGCTGCGGCAGCCCGCCGCCGACGGCGGCGACCGGGTGTTCTCCCTCGCCGACGTGCGGCTCGACGGCGGAGACGTGCAGGTCGGGCCGGACGCGGTGCGGCTCGTCCTCCGGCCCGGCGAGGCGACGTTCCGGTACGCGGTCCGCGGCGCCGTCGCCGACGACGGCCCGGAGCAGGAGGTCCGCTGGCAGTTCTCCGGCGGCTGGGACGTGCCGGTGGACCGGATCTCGGCTTCGCTGCTCGCCCCGCAGGTGCCGCGGGACATCACCTGCCTGGCCGGGCCGGTCGGCGGCGACGAGCGCTGCGACCGCTACGAGATCGGCCGCGCCCAGCAGGTGCAGGCCCTCCAGTTCGGCCTCGCACCCGGTGATCGGCTGGTGCTGTCGATCCGGGTGCCGGGCGGGGCGGTGCCGTCGAACGCCGTCGTGGAGCGGCCCTTCGACCCGGCCCACGCGTTCTCGCCGCACCCGGGTGCCATCGCGGGCGTGGCCGGGGTCGGGCTGCTGCTGATCGGTGCGCTCGGGACGCTGCGGCACCTGCGCCGCCGGGACGCCCGCACCGCCGCCGCGGCGACCGGGCCGGCCGAGGTGCTGACCACGACCGCAGCCGGGACCACCTTCACCTCGCCGGACGGGGTGCTGCCCGGGCACGTCGGCACCGTCCTCGGCGAACGGGCGGAGCTCGTGGACGTCGCGGGCACCGTCGTGGACCTCGCGGTGCGCAACTACCTGGGGATCGAGGAGCTGGCCGCGGACTGGCGCATCGTGCGCCGCAGCCCGCCGGACGCCGCGTTGCGCGATCACGAGCGAGCCGTCCACGACCTCCTGGTGGGTGAACGCGATCAGGTGTCGCTCGGGGAGCTCGGTCGCGGCGACCTCGCTCCGGTGCGGGAAGCGCTCTACGCGGAGGTCGTCGCGCGAGGCTGGTTCGCCCGCAGGCCCGACGCGGCGCGGAACCTGCTCTGGTGGGGCGGGATCGGCATCGCGCTCGCCGGGGCGCTGCTCGCGGTGCTGCTGGTGCTCACCGGGCCGCTGGGGCTGATCGGCGTCGCGGTGGCGGTCGGCGGGCTCGTGCTGACCGCCGCTTCCCGCTCGTTGCCCGCCCGCACCGCGCGGGGCGCCGTGCTGGCCGGGCGGCTGCGAGGTCTGCGGGCCCACCTGATTTCGGTTCCGGTGGCCACCTTCCCCGCCGCCGATCGGGAAGCGGCGTGCTTCCGCGCGCTGCCGTACGCGCTGGTGCTCGGCGAGGTCGAGCGGTGGCTGGCCGCGTGGGCGGACCTCGACGCCGCCGACGCGCCCGTCGCGCACTGGTACCGCGAGCGGGGAGCGGTCGCCGACCTGGCGCACCTGCGGGCGGCGCTGCCCGCGTTCGCGGACCGGCTGTGCACCTGCTTCGCCGCGCACCGGTCGCCGCCCGGTTCGCCCGAACCAGTGACCACCGGAGCGGCGTCGCGCTAAAGTGTTCGTCATTCACTGGGGAGATCATCGGAGTCCAGAGGGGCCTGGGGATGACAAGCGCAGAGGCGGGCGGCTTCGCCGCGGCGAAGGAAGGTCTGAAGGCGATCGGCGCCCAGACCCAGTCGATCAACCAGCAGGTCAGCGCGGGCAAGCTCGCCCTCGACCCCCAGGTCGCCGAAGACGCGGCCAAGAGGGTGGAAGAGGAGATCGAGGCGCTGCAACAGCTGTTGAAGAAGACGCAGGCTTTGAGCGTCGTCAAAGGGTTGGGTGACTATCCCGACGGTCAGCAGTTGGCCCAGCGGTTCCAGGACAAGGCCACCGACAGTAATTCGGGAGCGGCGGAATTGGTGCGAAACCTTCAGGAAGAGCTTCAGAAACAAGCTGATGCCTTCCGTGGGGCTGCCCGTGATTACCGTGCCACCGATGAGCAGAACGCCGATGATCTTAGGCGAGGTATGCAGTGATTAATATTTCCCGTCCGCTAGTTGCAGCCGCCTCGGTATTCGCCGTGTTCGGCCTTTCATCTTGCGCATTGGGGTCCGGTGTCGATGGAGGCGGCGAGGGTGCTGGGTCGCCGACGTCGTCCGGAGTCGATGCTGCGTTGGAGAGCTTCGATCCGTGCACGTTCTTCAAGCCTGACGAGTTGACTTCGTACGGCGTCTCCACGCAGGCCGAGGAGTTCACGCAAGTGAGCTTCCAGCCGGGATGTACGTGGAATGGCGAAAAGATGGACATCGCGCTGCAGAAGAACGCGGACGAGACCATTCAGAGCCTTGAAAAGGGTGGGTCGTACGACTCATACGAGCACATCAAGATCGCTGGCCGGGACTCCGCGCGGATGATCGCTCCGGGGTTCACCGGGCAGGGCGCGTGCATCACGGTCGTACCTGCTGGCGGTGGCGTCGTCCTCTACCAGCTCACCGCCTACATGCGCGACTCCGTCGCCGACCCGTGCGGCGAGATCGAGAAGATCGCCGAGCAGACCGCGTCGCGGCTTCCGGAATGATGTGGGGGAATCATGGGCCTGATCAGCATGATCGACAACGCCGGTTCGCGCGTCTTCGGATACGAGAGCTCGGCTGAGAAGGAGCGCAAGGAGCACAGCGAGGAGGCGAACCGGATCGCCCAGCAGCAGCAGGCGCAGCTCGCCCAGCAGAACGCCGGGATGGACGTGCAGGGCTTCGACAAGCCGGCGATCACGCAGTGCGTCAACTGGGGCGGCTTCGACCACGCGCAGATCTACTCGACGAACCAGGACTCGATCGACCAGGGCAAGGTCGGCGAAGTCGCCCAGGTGTGGATCGAGTTCGCGAAGGAGTTGCGCGGTCGCGGCGAGAACTACGCGACGGACGTGCAGCGCATCGTCGAGGGCGGCTGGGAGGGCGAGGCCGCGAACACCGCCAAGGAGGTCGGCAAACCCGCTTCGGAGTGGATGCGGGCGAGCGCCGACGCCTTCGAGGTGACCGGCAACAACTTGAACGCCGCCGGTGAGGCCGCCGGGCAGGCGCGGAACATGGTGGACCAGCCGGACGGCTACAGCGTCGGCCGCGGTGTCGCCGCCTCCATCCCGTTCGGTCCGGCGGGTGCGGGCTTGGACGCGCTCGGGCAGATGGAGGAGCGCGAGCAGGCGGAGAAGGCCGCGCAGGAGACGATGGGCCGCGTCTACAGCCCGACGCTCACCCAGGTCGACTCGAACATGCCGCAGTACACCGGCCCGGACGGTTCGACGAAGGAACCGCCCGCGGCGACGCAGCCGGCCGGTACGGACTGGGGCACCGGTCCCGGCGCGAACGGGGTCGGTCCCGGCACCGGTGGTGGCGGTATCGGCGGCGGTACCGGTGGTGGCATCGGTGGTGGCGGCCTGCCCGGCGGCGGCTACGGCTCCGGTGGAACGGGTGGTTTCGGCGGTGCCGGGAGCCACCCGGGCTCGCCGTCCGGGTCCGGCAGCCAGTGGTCCGGGCCGGCGTACGGCCCCGGGGCCGGTGGCGTTCCCGGCGGCCCGGGTGGTCTCGGTTCCGGTGGCAGTGGTGCCGGTGCAGGTGGCGGCATCGGTGCCATCGGTGGTCTCGGCGCGGGCGGCGCCGGAGCCGGTGGCGCGGGCCGCGGCGCGGGTGGCCTCGGTGCGGGGGGCGGTGCCGGTCGCGGTGCGGGCACGAGTGGCGTCGGCGCGGGCGGCCGCGCGGGTGTCGGCGGAACGGGTGCCGGTGCGGGCGCGGGCGCGGGCGGTGGCGCGCGCGGTGCGGGTGCCGGTCGCGGTGGCATGGGCGGCGGCATGGGTGGCGCCGGTCAGCGCGGCCAGAGCGGCGAGGACGCCGAGCACGAGCGCCCGTCGTGGCTGGAGGAGCACGACGACATCTGGATGAACGACATGCCCAAGACCGCACCGCCGGTCCTGGGCGAGTGATTCGACGCCGACCGGCCGCGGGGGGCCGATCGGCCACCGCCAGGGGTCGGCGGCTTGGTATCTGCACTTCACAGGGGAGAGAACGCAGTGACCGCTTTGGGCTCGTGGCAGTTGCCTCCGGTGCACCTGGACGTGGCGCTCAAGTACCTGGGGATCGAACGGTTGACGCTGCCGTTGACCAGCAGGTCGGCCGGGTACACCGCCGAGCAATTCACCCGCATCGCGAAACCCGAACTGGAACGGATGCACGCGAGCGGCGTGGCGGTGGCCGACGAGATCGCACCGCCGCTCGCGGCGGCGCTGAAGGTGCTCGCGACCCCGTTCCTGTGGGTCGATTCGATCTGGTTCCCGCAGGTCGGCGCGGACCACTGCTGGCGGGCGCTGGCCGCGTTCACCGAGGGGAACCGGGTGGTGCTCGGGGTGCAGGCCCCGAGCGAGGACCCGAACCGGGGCGGGCTGCTCACCGTCGAGGTGCACCAGAACGTGCCGCTGCCGCAGGTGCTGCTGGGCACGCTGCCCCCGGCGCGGCCCGGCGGTCAGGGCCCGGTGCGGGTGCCGGCGACCTCGCTGGTGCCGCCGCAGCAGGAGGACTTCGACCGGTCGAGCATGCTGCGCTCGGTCGCCGAGGAACGCGGCAGCACGGGTGACCGGCAGGTGCGGCTGTACGAGGCCATCGGCGGGGCCCCGCACCACCGCATCGGCCAGCTCGCCGCGAACTTCCGGGACCGCAACGGCCGCAAGCACCGGTCGAAGGTCGTGTCCTGGTTCGACAACCTCGAACCGGACGGGCGCTACCTGAACCGGGTGGAACGCGGCAGTTCGGGCGAGCAGGTGCTGGCGCTCCTCCCGGCGGACGCGCGCGCCATCGGCGGCGAAGTGGACGCCCTGGTCGCCCAGGTCCGCGGCTGAGCGTCGGGCCCGCGGTGCTCACCGCGCGTGGTCGTCCGCGCTCGTCGACGGGTGCGGCCGCGGCGGTGGGCGCCCGGGTACGGCGGTCCCGTGGCCTGCGGCGTCGGTGGTGCCGGGTGCGCCTCCCGGCGCGCGTCCCGCGGAGCGGGGCCGGGCACGCAGCGCAGCGAAGGGGGTACGCGGCGCGTCACCCAGCGCACGTAGGCTGCGAGGCATGGTCGAACCCCCACTGCATCGCGTCACCCTGCCGAACGGGCTACGCGTGGTGCTCGCGCCGGACTCGGCGCAGGGCGCCTCCGGTCAAGCCCCCGTCGTGGGCGTCAGCGTGCACTATGACGTGGGCTTCCGCTCCGAACCGGAAGGCCGCACCGGCTTCGCGCACCTGTTCGAGCACCTCATGTTCCAGGGCAGCGAGAGCCTGGAGAAACTGGCGCACTTCCGCCACGTGCAAGGCTCCGGCGGCACGTTCAACGGTTCGACGCACCAGGACTACACCGACTACTTCCAGGTGCTGCCGTCGGCGGCCCTGGAGCGGGCGCTGTTCCTGGAAGCCGACCGGATGCGGGCGCCGAAGCTCACCGAGGAGAACCTGCGCAACCAGGTCGACGTGGTGAAGGAGGAGATCCGGCTCAACGTCCTCAACCGCCCCTACGGCGGGTTCCCGTGGATCCTGCTGCCGCCGGTGCTGTACTCCACCTTCGCCAACGCGCACAACGGCTACGGCGACTTCACGGACCTGGAGCAGGCGACGGTCGACGACTGCGCCGCGTTCTTCGACACCTTCTACGCGCCGGCGAACGCGGTGCTCACCATCGCCGGTGACTTCGACGTGGACCACGCGACGGAGCTGGTGCACCGGCACTTCGGCGACGTCCCGGCCCGCGAGGTGCGGTCGCGCCCGTCGTTCGCCGAACCGTTCCCGACCGAGCAGCTCACCGGCGTGCACACCGATCCGCACGCGCCGCTGCCCGCGATCGCGCTGGGCCACCGGCTGCCGGACCCGGTCGGGGAGCTGGACCAGTACCTGGCGAACATCGTGCTGGCCGCGGTGCTCACCGACGGCGACGCGTCCCGCTTGCAGCAGCGCATGGTGTACCGGGAGCCGCTGGTGGTGGACGTGCACGCGGGCTGCGGCCTGATGGGCGCGCCGCTGGACGCCCGCGATCCGGACACCTTCACCCTCACCGCGATCCACACGCCCGAGGTGGACGCGGAGCGGGTCGTGGCCGCGGTGGACGCCGAGCTGGAGTCGATCGCCGCGAGCGGTCCGACGGCGGAGGAGCTGTCCCGGGTGACGTCCCGCTGGGCCGCTTCGCTGCACCGCGAACACGACAGGGTCATCTCCCGCACCCTCGACCTGGGCAGCGCCGAGCTGATCCACGGCCGCGCCGAGCTGATCTCGGAGCTGCCGCGGCGCATCGCCGAGGTCGGTGCCGACGAGGTCGCCGCCGCCGCGAAGGCCCTCACCCCGGACGCGCGCGCCACCCTGCGCGTGCAGCCCGACTCGAACTCCGCAGGAGGTGCGGCATGACCCAGGCCACCCACCGCAGCGCCGAGGAGATCGGCCGCACCGAGGCAGGCCCGCGTCCGCTGCCGCCGCTGGGCGAGCCGCGCGCGCTGCGCACCCCCGACGTGGTCGACACCGAGCTGCCGAACGGGCTGCGGCTGATCGCCGCCCGGCACGGCGTGGTGCCGATGGTCGAGGCCAGGCTGCGCATCCCGTTCGCGGGCGAGGACCCGATGCACCCGGCGCGCGCCGAGGTGCTGGCCGAGACGGTGCTGACCGGCACCGCCGCCCGGGACCGGGTCCAGGTGGACACCGACCTGGCGGCCGTCGGCGGCGAACTGCACGCCGTGGTCGACCCGGAGCGGCTCAGCTTCGTCGGCAGCGCCCTGTCCAGCGGGCTGGGCACGCTGCTGGAGGTGCTGGGCGACGCGCTCACCGGCGCCGCCTACGCGGCCGACGAGGTCGCGGGGGAGCGGGACCGCCTGGTGGAGCGGCTCGCGGTGGCCCGCTCGCAGCCGCGCGTCATCGCCCGCGAGGAGCTGCAGCGGCACCGCTACGGCGACCACCCGTTCGTCCGCGAGGTGCCGCAGGCCGCCGACGTCGGCCAGGTCGGCCCGGAGGACGTGCGCGAGCTGCACGCCCGCGCGGTGCTGCCCCGCGGCGCCACCCTGGTGCTGGTCGGCGACATCGACCCGGACACCGTGGTGGACGAGGTGACGCGGATCCTCGCGCCGTGGGACGCGGCGGGCACCGCCGCCGAGCTCCCCGCGCTGCCGCGGCTGCAGGGCGGCGACGTGCGGCTGGTGCACCGGGACGGCGCGGTGCAGTCGCAGCTGCGGATGTCCGCGCAGGGCCTGCACCGCACCGACGAGCGCTACCCGGCGCTGCAGATCGCGAACCTCAGCTTCGGCGGCTACTTCTCCTCGCGGCTGGTGGAGAACATCCGCGAGGACAAGGGCTACACCTACGGTGCGCACTCGTCGTTCGAGTTCACCCGCGGCAACGGCACGATCCTGGTGGACGCCGACACCGCCAGCGAGGTCACCGCGGCCGCGCTGCTGGAGATGCGCTACGAGTTCGGCCGCCTCGCGCTGGTCCCGCCGACGGCGGCCGAGGTCGAATCGGCCCGGCAGTACGCCATCGGCGGCCTGCTGACCTCGACGTCCTCCCAGTCGGGCCTGGCGTCGATGCTGTCGACGCTGGCCGCGTGCGGGTTGGACCACCGCTGGCTGAGCGCGCACCCGGACCGGCTGCGCGAGGTCACCGCGGAGCAGGTCGCGGAGGCGGCGCAGCTGTACGCGCCGACCTCGTTCACCGGCGTGGTGGTCGGGGACGCGGCGAAGATCGGCGACCAGCTGCGGGCGCTGGGCGGGGTGGTGCTGCCGTGACCGAGACGTGCGCGGCCGCCGTCTCCGACGGCCCGGGCTTCCGGCTGGACTCGGCGCCGCTGCTGTCCCGCTCCACGGTGGACCGCACCGAGCTGCTGCGGGACGGCCCGGCCGCCGAGCAGTGGACCGCGGGCAGGGTGCTGCTGGTCGACGGCAAGGGACGCGCCCAGATCGCACCGAACGGGCGGCTCGTCTACGAGGACGCCGCGGTGTTCGGCGAGCAGCCCACGCCGCGCGCGGTGCTGCTCGGCGCGCAGGACAACACCACCTACTGGGCGCTGCGCACCGAGCGCGACGGGGCGCAGGAGGGCTGGCAGGACCTGCGGGTCGCGGGCGCCCAGCTCGACGACACCGACGCGGGCCTGCTCACCACGGCCGTCGGGCTGCTGAACTGGCACGACCACTCCCGCTACTGCGCGGTGTGCGGCGCGGCCACGAACCGGGTGAAGGTGGGTTGGGCGCGGCGCTGCTCCGGTTGCGACCGCGAGGAGTACCCGCGCACCGACCCGGCCGTGATCTGCCTCGTCCACGACGGCGCCGACCAGGTGCTGCTGGCGCGGCAGCCGGTGTGGCCGCCGGAGCGGTTCTCGGTGCTGGCCGGGTTCGTCGAGGTCGGCGAGTCCCTGGAGGCCTGCGTGCGGCGCGAGGTCCAGGAGGAGGTCGGCGTGCTGGCCACCGAGGTGCGCTACCTCGGCAGCCAGCCGTGGCCGTTCCCCCGCTCGCTGATGCTGGGCTTCGCCGCGATCGCCGACCCGGCGGTGCCGCTGCGCCCCGCGGACGGCGAGATCGAGGAGGCCCGCTGGGTGTCCCGGGCCGACGTGCAGGCCGCGATGCGCACCGAGGACGGCATCATCCCCGGCCTGCGGCTGCCGCCGAGCGTGTCCATCGCGCACCGGATGCTGAAGGGCTGGGCGTTCTGGGCCTAGGTCCCTGCCTGCGGTCCGGCGGTTCCCCGCCCGTGCCCGACGGCGAGCACGGGGCCGGGGACGGCCGGCCCGCCGGTACCGGGTGCCGTGCGTGCCGCGCCGCGGCTCGGACCGGTCCTCGCCCGCCGGGGCCCGGATCCACGACGCGGCCGGCGTGACGCGCTGGAACGTGCCGCGGCCTCTGCTCCATCGGAGAGGTTCCGAGCGGGCCGCGCGCGTCGACGCGCGGTGGGGTTGCCGCCGCCGGGCGGGGCGGTTCTGCGAGGATGCCCGGCATGGCCGATCAACCGCGACTGCTGGAAGGGCTCGATCCGGAGCAGCGGGCGGCGGTCACCGCGCCACGCGGCCCGGTCTGCGTGCTCGCCGGCGCCGGTACCGGCAAGACCCGCACCATCACGCACCGCATCGCGCACCTGGTGCAGCTCGGCCTGGTCGTCCCGCAGCAGGTGCTGGCCGTGACGTTCACCGCCCGCGCCGCGGGCGAGATGCGCACCCGGTTGCGCGCTCTCGGCGCCGCCGGGGTGCAGGCGCAGACCTTCCACGCCGCCGCGTTCCGGCAGTTGCGCTACTTCTGGCCCCGGGTGCACGACACCCAGGTGTGGCCGCTGGTGGACAACAAGTTCCGGCTGGTCGTGCAGGCAGCGAACCGGGTGGGCCTGTCCACCGAGAAGGAGTCGGTGCGCGACCTCGCCGGTGAGATCGAGTGGTCCAAGTCCTGCCTGGTCTCGCCCGACCAGTACGCCACCGCCGCCGCTCGCGCGGGCCGCGACGTGCCGGTCGTGCCGCAGCAGCTGGCGAAGGTGTTCGCCACCTACGAGCAGCTCAAGAACGACGCGCGGATGCTGGACTTCGACGACCTGCTGCTGCACACGGTCGCCATCCTGGAGGAGCACCCGGAGGTCGCCGAGGAGTTCCGCGGCCGCTACCGCTCCTTCGTCGTGGACGAGTACCAGGACGTCAACCCGCTGCAGCAGCGGGTGCTCGACGCGTGGCTCGGCAACCGGGACGACCTGACCGTGGTCGGCGACGCGAACCAGACGATCTACTCGTTCGCCGGGGCCGCCCCGAAGTGGCTGGTCGGCTTCCCGAAGCGCTTCCCGGACGCGACCGTGGTCCGGCTGGAGCGCGACTACCGCTCGACCCCGCAGGTCGTGGCGCTGGCCAACAAGGTCATCGGCGCCGCCCGCGACCGCCCGGCGGGCACCCGGCTCAAGCTCATCGGGCAGCGCCCGGACGGTCCCGAACCGGACTTCGCCGAGTACGACCACGAACCGGCCGAGGCGGAGGCCATCGCCCGCAAGATCGCCGCGCTGGCCGGGCGGGGCGTGCCGCTGTCCGAGATCGCGGTCCTGTTCCGGGTGAACGCCCAGTCCGAGGTGTACGAGAAGGCGTTGTCCGACGCGGAGATCCCGTACCAGGTGCGCGGCGGCGAACGCTTCTTCAACCGCACCGAGGTGCGCCAGGCCGTGGTGGCGCTGCGCGGCGCCGCGGGCCGCGGCGACGAGCCGGGCGCGGACCTGCCCGGTTCGGTGCGGGCGGTGCTGGGCGACGTCGGGCTCACCGACGAGCCTCCGGTGGGCGGGTCGGCCCGGGAGCGCTGGGAGTCGCTGATCGCGCTGGTCGAGCTCGCCGAGGAGCTCGCGGCCGTCGCCCCGGAGGCCGACCTGGCCCGCTACGTCGCCGAGCTGGAGCAGCGCGCCGAATCGCAGCACCCGCCGACGGTGGAGGGCGTCACGCTGGCCTCGCTGCACTCGGCGAAGGGCCTGGAGTGGGACGCGGTGTTCCTCGTCGGGCTCGCCGAGGGCACCCTGCCGATCCAGCACGCCGAGGACGAGGCGGGCGTCGAGGAGGAGCGCAGGCTGCTCTACGTCGGCGTCACCCGCGCCCGCGAGCACCTGCACCTGTCCTGGGCGCTGGCCAGGGCCGCCGACGGGCGCCGCTACCGCCGCCGCAGCAGGTTCCTCTACGGCGTCATCCCGGACCGGCACCCGGCGGCGATGCCGGCGAAGACCAGGACCCCCGAGCCGGGCCCGCCGCGCAAGCAGGCCACGCCGCGCTGCCGCACCTGCGAGTCGGTGCTGGTGAGCACGATGGACATCAAGCTGGGCCGCTGCTCGACCTGCCCGTCGGACGTGGACGAGGGCCTGCTGGACCGGTTGCGCGCCTGGCGCAGCGACCGGGCTCGGCAGCTGAAGGTCCCCGCCTACGTGGTGTTCACCGACGCCACGCTCACCGCCATCGCCGAGCAGCGCCCGTCCGACGAGGCGGCGCTGGTGGCGATCTCCGGGATCGGCGCGAGCAAGGTCCGCAAGTTCGGCGACGACGTGCTCTCGCTCGTCCAGCGCGAGCACGGCCGAAACTAGCCGCTGAGCAGGAGTTTCTCCTCCATCGGCGGAATCTCGGAAAATCGGTTGCGGCGCGCTTCCCGCGCCTCATAGTCTGCACAGCACAAGCCGAGGTGTTCGGAACCCGGCGCGATCCGGAGGGGAGGTGGCAGCGATGACCGGCATTCAGACGCTCGGTACCCCTGGCCTCCTCATGTCCGGGGGTATCGCGCTGTTCCGCGGTCGTTCCACGACCCTGCCCGGTTTCGACCGCGCCATCGCCACGCCGCGTCCGACGGACGGCGGCCGTCCGGTCGATGGCCGCACCGCGCCGGTTCGCGCGGAGCTCGATCCTTGATCCGCTGATCTAGGACGCGCTCCAGGCTCTTCTTCAGAGGCCGCGAACCCCGCAACCGGGTTCGCGGCCTTTTTCGCGTCCGCACTTCGCGAAGCAGCGCCATTCGAATGTGTTCCTGGGGAGTTCCCCACCGTCGGTCCGGGCACGTGCACTGCCCTGAACGGTCAGGAGGAGAGATGTTGACCACCAGCGTCCGGGTAGCACCCGAGCGAAGAGCTGACGACGCCGGAGGTGGCGGCGCGGTCGGCGCGCTGCTGGACGAGGTCACCGACCAGGGCGAGGGGGTGCCCTGCCGGCAGGACCCGGATCTGTGGTTCGCCGAGAGCCCCGGTGACCTGGAACGGGCCAAGACCCTGTGCGGGCACTGCCCGCTGAAGCAGCATTGCCTGGAAGGCGCGCTGTCCCGCGGCGAACCGTGGGGAGTCTGGGGAGGCGAGATCTTCGAACGCGGCGCGGTCGTCGCCCGCAAGCGCTCCCGCGGCCGCCCCCGCAAGAACCCGGCCCCTGCCGAACCGGCCGTTCGCGGCCCCCGATCCGAGGAGAACGCGGCATGACCTTCCCCGCCCGCACCCGCAACCACGTGAACGACCTGGTCGAACCGAACGCGAAGGACACCACCCGAATGCTCATGCCCGAAGACATGGCGCGGATGCGACATCACGACCTGCTGGTCGAGGCGCACCGGCACCGGCTGGCCCGCCAGGCCACGGCCGGGCGCTGGTGGCGCCGGTTGGCGCACTACGCGCAGCAGCGAGCGGACCACGCGGAGGGGGCGATCACCGAGCCGTAGAGTGCACGTTCGTGGCTCACTCGCACGACGGAATCGACTGGGACGCCAAGATCGCGCGGCTGCGCGAGGGCGACGAGCTGGCCGGGCCGGAGACCGCCGATCTGGTGCGCGACCTGCTCCGGCCGCAGGACCGCACGGTGATCGACGTCGGTTCCGGGGCGGGTGGCGCCGCGACCGCGTTCGCGGACGCCATGTGGGACACCGGGGGCACGGTGATCCTGGTGGACTCCGCGCCGGAGCTGCTGGCGGAGGCGGCGCGCAACACCGCCGCCACCGCGGGCCCCGACGTGCGGGTGCTGTCCGTGCAGGCCGACGTCGCCCGCGGCGACCTGTCCGCGGTCGGCCAAGCCGACCTGGTGTTCGCCTCGTTCGTCGTGCACCACCTGCCGGACCAGCTCGCCGGCCTGCGGCGGCTGGTCAAGCTGGTGCGCCCCGGCGGGCGGCTCGCCCTCGTCGAATCCGGCCTGGAGCCGCGCGTGCTGCCCTGGGACGTCGGCGTCGGAGAGCCCGGCCTGGAGGCGCGGCTGGCGGCCGCCCGCGCCGAGTGGTTCCGGGAGATGCGCGAGCAGATGCCCGGTTCGACGCGGCTGAAGGTGGGGTGGGCGCAGGCCATGGCCGATGCGGGCCTGGACGACGTGCTCACCTGGACCCAGCTCGTGGACCGCCCCGCCCCCGTGTCCGGGGCCGCGATGACCGCGGTGCTGCGCAGGCTGGAGTGGCTGCGCCGGGGAGCGGAGGGGCGGGCTGCGCAGGCCGACCTCGACGCGGTCGACGCACTGCTGGACCCGGACGGCCCGCACTACGCGGGGAACCGGGACGACGTGCACTACCTGCTCGCCCAGACCATCCACGTCGGCACGTTGCGCTGACCCGCGGACGGGTTCGTGGCGCGAGGAGACCCGGTGGCGGTTCCGGTGCTGACGGGGCACCGCTCCGACCTCGAAGCCTCGACGGGCCTCAGTCGGCGGCGGGTTCGGGATCGGCGAAGCCGGGTTGCCAGCGGTCGATGATCGCGCGGGCCGCGAACTCGGCGTCCAGCTGGCACAGGATGCCCGTGGCGCCGAGCGTCACCCGGTGGATCAGCAGGTAGTCCGGGGGCAGGTTCAACGCCCGCCCGGTGCGGAAGTCCGGGCTGCGCAGGTCGCCGACCCGCTCGGCCTGCTGCTGCATCCAGGACCGGGTGAAGTGGAACCGCTCCTCCCGCACCGGGTCCACGAACGGTCCCAGGTAGGCGAGCACGTCCTCGGCGCGCAGCTCGCTGCCGGTCTGCACGAAGCGGTCGGCGCGCAGCAGCTCCAGCAGCTCCTCGGCACGTCCCTCCACCGCGAGCCGCAGCATCCGGCCCATCTCCGCGGGCAGCCCCTCGGGCAGCCGCGCCACCGCGCCGAAGTCCAGCACGATGAGCCGGCCGTCCGGTGCGAGCAGGAAGTTCCCCGGGTGCGGATCGGCGTGCAGCAGCCCGGACCGCTCGGGGGAGGAGAAGTGGAACTCGGCCAGCAACCGCCCGGCCCGGTCCCGCTGCTCCCGCTCGCCGTCGGCGATGACCTCGGAGAACGGGGTGCCGGTGATCCACTCGGAGACCATCACCTGCGGAGCGCTGGCCACCACCTTCGGGATCAGCACCTTCTCGTCCCCGTCGAAGGCCGCGGCGAATGCGCGCTGGTTGTCGGCCTCGGTGCGGTAGTCGAGCTCCTCGACCATCCGGTCCTGCAGCTCCGCCAGCAGCGGTTTGATCTCCGCGCCGGGAGCCAGCGACTGGAACAGCCGGGAGAACCGGCTCAGCTGGCGCAGGTCCGAGCGCAGCGCCTCGCCCGCGCCCGGGTACTGGATCTTGACGGCGACGTCCCGGCCGTCGTGCCACACCGCGCGGTGGACCTGCCCGATGCTGGCCGCGGCGGCCGGGACGTCGTCGAATTCAGCGAAGCGGTCCCGCCAGGTCCGCCCCAGTTGTTGCTCCAGCACCCGCCGCACGCTGGTCCCGGACATCGGGGGAGCGGCGGACTGCAGCTTCGTCAGCGCCTCGCGGTAGGGCTCGGCCATCTCGTCGGGCACCGCGGCCTCGAACACGCTCAGCGCTTGGCCGAACTTCATCGCGCCGCCCTTGAGCTGTCCCAGCACCGCGAACAGCTGCTCGGCCGTGCGCGCCGAGAGTTCCGCGTTGATCTCGTCGGCGGACTGGCCGCTGAGGCGCTTGCCCCACCCGGCGGCCATCCGCCCCGCGACGCCCAGCGGAAGGCTGGCCAGTTTGGCGGTGCGGTGCGCCGCCCGGCGGGGAATGTCGGTCACGAGGGCTCCTTTGCCGCGCGCAGGAGAACCGCCCCGGCTCCGAAAGGGGATCGGATTCCGGGGCCGGAGCACATCGTAGTGGTTCACCGACCGGTTGTGGGGTGCCCGAACCCCGCGTGGGTCGTGGCCCGTCCCGGAACGCGCCGGTCACGACGCGGGCGGGACGCGGTTCCACGTGCGGCGGGCCTCCGGTCGAGCCGGGCCGCACGGGTTCCACCACCGGTCCTCAGGCCTTGCCGAGGATCCGGGTCATGCGGGTCCCGCACACGGGGCAGGTGCCCTTGGCCATCCGTCGGCCGTTGGTCTCCGTGATCTCGCCGTTGAAGTCGCGCTTCTCCCGGCATTTCACGCAGTAGCCGTTGTAGGTGTCGGCCACGGCGTCCTCCTTGGTGTTGTGATCGCTACGGCGCGTGCCCGGCCGGACCGCGCTGGAGGAACCGTACAGGTGGCCGTATCGATATCACTGCATTGAGCTGATCGCATGTTAGGGGGAATGGAGTAATTCGTTAGGTGATCACGCGCAGTAGGCATGTGGAAAACCGCACTGCGATGTCCGGACGTCGGTGCCACTCGCTAAGGTCAGATCTCGTGGCAGAACCGCAGGTCGAGGTGCGTCGCAGCAAACGGCGGCGACAGACGGTCAGCGCGTACCGGGACGGCGACAAGGTCGTCGTGCTGCTTCCGGCCCGGATGAGCAGGGCCGAGGAGAAGAAGTGGGTGGCGGAGATGCTCAGCCGCCTGCAGCGCAGCGAGACGCGCCGCCGCTCCCCGGCGCGCGACTCCGACGCGGCCCTCGCCGAACGCAGCCGGGAACTGTCCGAGCAGTACCTCGACGGCCGCGCCGAACCCCGCTCGATCCGCTGGGTGCCGCCGATGCGCACCCGCTGGGCCTCCTGCACCCCCAGCACCAAGCACATCCGGATCAGCGAGCGGTTGCGGGACGTGCCGAGCTGGGTGCTGGACTACGTGCTGGTGCACGAGCTCGCGCACCTGCTGGTCCCCGGGCACGGCGACGACTTCTGGAAGTGGGTCAACCGGTACCCGAAGACCGAACGGGCCGTCGGCTACCTCGAAGGCATCTCCGCGGCCGCCAACCTCGGCCTCACCATGGACGGTGACCCGGAGGGCTGAGCGCGGCCCCTGAAACGCGAACGGCGCCCCGGAGGAGCACACCTCCGGGCCCCCGTCGCGTCGGATCACTTCGAGTCGGGGCCGGACTCGTCCTCGTCGTCGGACCTCTTCGAGTCCTGCTCGCCGGATGCGGAGCCCTGCTCGCCGGAAGCCGCGGCCTGCTCCGCCTCCTCGGCGCGCTTGATCGCCGCGATCGGGTCGTCCAGGTCCGAGGAACCGCCCCAGCGGTCCGCGAAGTCCAGCGGCTCGTCCAGGTCGGCGGCGTCCGGCAGCAGGTCCGGGTGGTCCCACACCCGGTCCCGGCTGTCCAGGCCGTGCCGCTCGGTCATCAGCCGCCACAGGTTCGCGGCGTCCCGCAGCCGGCGCGGCCGCAGCTCCAGGCCGATCAGCGTCGCGAACGTCTGCTCGGCGGGGCCACCGCCGGCGCGGCGCCTGCGGATGGTCTCGCTCAGCGCGTCCGCCCCCGGCAGCCGTTCGCCGAGCGCGTCCGAGACCACCACGTCGACCCAGCCCTCGACCAGGGCGAGCAGCGTCTCCAGCCTGGTCAGCGCGGCTGCCTGCTCCGGCGTGGTCTTCGGTTCGAGCAGGTTGGAGCCCATCAGCTCCTGCATCGAACTCGGGTCCGTCGGGTCGATCTTGCTCGCCAGGTCTTCCAGCGAGGAGGTGTCGACCTGGATGCCGCGTGCGAACTCCTCCACGGTCGCCAGCAGCCGCTGCCGCAGCCACGGCACGTGGCTGAACAGGCGGTGGTGCGCCGCCTCCCGCGCCGCGAGGAACAGGGTCACCTCGTCCAGCGGCCGGTCCACGCCCTCGGCGAACCGGGCCACGTTCGCGGGCAGCAACGCCGCGGTGCCCTCCGGCGCCAGCGGCAGGCCCACGTCGGAGGAGGTCAGCACTTCGGCGCCGAGCTGCGCGAGGCTCTTGCCGAGCTGCGAGCCGAAGCCCAGCCCGCCCATCTGGCCGAGCATGGACAGCAGCGGCCCGGCGGCCTGCTTGGCCTCCGCGGGCAGCGCCTCCATCCAGGCGGTGGACATCCGCTGCGCCACCGGGTCGCACAACCGCTGCCAGGTCGGCAGGGTCTGCTCCACCCAGTCCACCGACGACCAGACCTTCGTGGTGCGCGCGCCCGCGGGCAGCGCCGTCGTCGGGTCGAGCCACAGCTCCGCGAGGTGGACCGCGTCCTGCGCGCCCTTCACCTCCTGCTGGCTGGGCCGCTCGGTGCGCTCGTTCGAGTGCAGCTGCTGCACCGCGAGCTGCTTGGCGAGGTCGTAGTTGACCGGCCCGGAACCGCCGCTGCCCGAATGGCTCAGCACCTGCCCCAGCTGGGAGAACATCTGTCCCAGCTGCCCCATGTCGAAGTTCATCCCGCCGGGCATGCCGCCCATGCCGCCACCCGGCAGCGCGCCGCCGCCGAAGCCGAACCCCGGACCGGGGTTCTGACCGGAGTCACCGGCGCCACCGGAGCGCCCTTCCGACGACTCCCCCTTGTCGCGGTCGTCGTCGGGATCCTGCGGGCTGAACCCGAACGGCATGTCATTCATGCCTCCACCGTACGCGGATCGCGTCGAACCGGATAAGTCGCTCGGCGACCCGCGGGGGCCGATGTCGCAGCGTGCGGCTCGGTTCCGCGATCACCCGCCCGGAGATCGCGCCGGAGGCGGCCACGTACCCTGTCGCCTCGTGAGCCGTCGAACCTGGACGTTATTGACCAGCGTCATCCTGGTGGCCGCTTTCGGGCTGCTCGGGGCGTTCGCCCCGGTGCCGTTCGTGGCGCTCGGTCCGGGACCGACCTACAACACGCTGGGCGAAGAGGCGGGCACGCCGGTCATCCGGATCGACGGCCAGCGGACCTACCCGACCGCCGGGCACCTGAACATGACCACGGTGTCGGTGACCGACCACCTGTCGATGCTGGGGGCGCTCGGGCTGTGGGTCAGCGGCCGGTACGCGCTCGCGCCGCGCGAGGTGTACTACCCGCCGGAGAAGACCGAGCAGGAGATCGAGCAGGAGAACACCCAGGCGTTCAACGACTCGCAGACCGACGCGGAGACCGCGGCGCTGCACCACCTGGGCTACCCGACGAAGGTGCTGGCGGGCACGGTCGTCACCGGCAGCCCCGCCGACGCGGTGCTCGAACCCGGCGACCAGCTGATCGCGGTCGACGGCAAGCCGATCACCGATCCGCCCGCGCTGCAGGCCGCGGTCGCCGCCGGCAAGCCCGGCGAGCAGGTCCGGCTGACGTTCCGCCACGGCGACGAACCGGAGCGCACGGTGCCGGTCGTGCTGGGCACGAGCTCCGACGGCCGTCCGCAGGGCTTCCTCGGCGTGGGCGCGGTGGGGCGCCCGGACGTGCCGTTCGACATCAAGATCAGCCTCGCCGACGTCGGCGGACCCTCGGCCGGGCTGATGTTCTCGCTGGCGATCGTGGACAAGCTGACGCCCGGCGAGCTCAACGGCGGCAAGTTCGTCGCGGGCACCGGGGAGATCGACGCGGTCGGCAACGTCGGCCCGATCGGCGGCATCCCGTTCAAGATGACCATGGCGCGGGAGGCCGGGGCCACCACGTTCCTGGTGCCCGCCGGGAACTGCTCTGAAGCGAAGTCGCAGGCGCCGGACGGGCTGCAGCTGGTGCGCGTCGGCACCCTCGACGAGGCGACGCAGGCGCTCGACACCCTGCGCGACGGCGGCGCCCCGCCCAGCTGCTGATCCGGTCGGGCCGCCGGTCCGCCGCCGCGGGCCGGCTAAGCCGTCGCGAAGGTCTCGTGCAGCGCGCGCAGCAGGTTCGGCGCCAGCGACGGGTCCTGCACCAGCTCGCCGTCGCCGCCGCTCTCCCGCAGCCGCAGCACGCAGGTCTCGTTCCCGACCCGCAGCACCGCGGCCACCAGCCGCGCCTCCTGCCGGTCCGGGTGCTCCGCCGCCGCGCGGCGGGCCTCCTCGTCGTCGTCGGTGGGCAGCCCGGCCTCCGCCTCCGGCGGCAGCACCACGATCTCCTGCACCAGCGCGCACCCGACGACCTGGTCGGGCCACTCGATGCGGGCCAGCGCCTCCGCCAGGTCCTCCGCGGGCAGCGACTCCTGCGCGATCGGGGTCAGCGCCGTCTCGGCGTCCAGCTCGGCGGCCAGCGACGGCTGGGCGGCCAGCAACTGCCCGGTCGGCACCAGCGCGAAGATCTGGGTGGGCTGGTCCCAGCCCGCTGCGGCCACGAACTCCTCGACCTCGCGGGCCGCGCCGGGAAGGGCGGCGGCGAGGTCCTCACCATGAGCGGCTGACATGCCGCACATCGTCGCACCCCGCACCCGGCCGTCCCGCGCCCGACCGGCGCACCCCGCCGCCCGGACCCGCCACGACCGGGCGGACCCGCCATGACCAGGAGAAGCGATGTCGGATTCGCCGGAATTCGAGTGCGATCGGGGGAACCCTCGGCGGCATCGTAGAGTTGAACATCGCGAGGGGAGTCGTCCCCGGCCCGTCGATCGTCGCCTGGAGTGTGCGCTGTGGCCATGCGGCCTGTAATGCCGAAACTGTCCCGGCGGAGCCGGATCCTGCTGATCATCGGCGTGGTCGTGCTCGCCGGCCTGATCATCTGGTCCAGCTTGGTCGGCGCCTACGTCGACTGGCTCTGGTACGGGGAAGTCGGCTACCGGGGGGTCTTCACCACCCAGCTGCTCACCCGGATCGGCCTCGGCGTCGGAGCCGCGCTGTTCCTCGGCGCCGTGCTGCTGCTGAACCTGTGGATCGCCTACCGCACCCGGCCGGTGTTCGTGCCGATCAGCGGACCCGACGACCCGCTCGCCCGGTACCGCACCCTGATCAGCGCCCGGCCCGCCGCGTTCGCGCTCGGCATCCCCGCCGCGGTCGCCGTGCTCGGCGGCCTCGCCGCGCAGGCCGACTGGCAGACCCTCCAGCTGTTCCTGCACAGCGTGCCGTTCGGGCAGACCGACCCGGAGTTCGGCCACGACATCAGCTTCTACACCTTCCAGCTGCCGTTCTACCGCTGGCTGCTGTCCTGGGCGTTCGTCGCGATCACCGTCGCCTTCATCGGCGCGCTCGTCACGCACTACATCTTCGGCGGCGTGCGGCTCGCCGGTCGCGCCGGGCAGCTGTCCGCGCCCACCCGCGTGCAGCTGGCCGTGCTCGCCGGGCTGTTCGTGCTGCTCAAGGCGGTCGACTACTTCTTCGACCGGTACGACCTGCTGCTGTCCCAGCGGAACTCGCTGTTCACCGGTGCCACCTACACCGACCTGAACGCGGTCATGCCTGCGAAGCTGATCCTGCTGTGCATCGCGGTGTTCTGCGCCCTCGCGTTCTTCGCCGCCGTGTTCCTGCGCGACCTGCGGATCCCCGCGCTCGCCACCGTGCTGCTGGTGCTCTCCAGCGTGCTCGTCGGCGCGGTCGGACCGGCGCTGCTGGAGCAGTTCTCCGTGCGCCCCAACGCCAACCAGCGCGAAGCCGAATCCATCCGCCGCAACATCGCCGCCACCAGGCAGGCCTTCGACATCGGCGAGGACAAGGTCGAGGTGCACGACTACCCGGGCGTCACCAACCTCCGGCCCGAACAGGTCGCCGACGACGCGGGCACCATCCCGAACATCCGGCTGCTCGACCCCAGCGTCCTGTCCGACACGTTCACCCAGCTCACCCAGCAGTACAACTTCTACGGCTTCCCCGACAAGCTCGACGTCGACCGGTACCGGGACGCCAAGGGCGAGCTGCAGGACTACCTCGTCGCCCTCCGCGAGATCAACACCGCCGGTCTGGCCGCGAACCAGCAGTCGTGGATCAACCAGCACATGGTCTACACCCACGGCAACGGGTTCGTCAGCGCGCCCGCGGACCGCGTCGACTCGACGCTCGAAGAAGGCCGCACCCAGGGCGGCTACCCGGTGTTCTCCGTCAGCGACGTCGCCAACGACGGCCGCGGCGAGATCCCCGTCGACCAGCCGCGGTCCTACTTCGGCGAGCTCGCCTCCACCTACGCGATCGTCGGCGGCGACCCGGGTGAGGCGCCCCGCGAGTACGACACCGACAGCAGCGCCTACACCTACACCGGCCAGGGCGGCGTGCCCCTCGGCAACTGGTTCAACCGGCTCGTGTTCGCCGCGCACTACACCGAGCGCAACATCCTGTTCAACCAGGCCATCGGCGAGAACTCGAAGATCATCTACGAGCGGAACCCGCGCGACCGGGTGCAGAAGGTCGCGCCCTGGCTCAAGGTCGACGGCGACCCGTACCCCGCCGTCGTCGACGGCCGCATCAAGTGGATCGTCGACGGCTACACCACGCTCAACAACTACCCGTACTCCGAGCTCACCGAACTCGGCGAAGCCACCAACGACACCCTCCCCGGCGTCCAGCGGCAGCCCAACCAGCAGATCAACTACATCCGGAACTCGGTGAAGGCCACCGTCGACGCCTACGACGGCAACGTCGAGCTCTACGAAACCGACGACACCAAGCCCGACCCCGTCCTCAAGGCGTGGGAAGGCGTGTTCCCCGGCGTCGTCAAGCCCAGCTCCGAGATCAGCCCGCAGCTGCGCGACCACTTCCGCTACCCCGAAGACCTGTTCAAGGTGCAGCGCTCCCTGCTCACCGAGTACCACGTCGACAACCCGTCCGACTTCTACTCCACGCAGACCTTCTGGGAAGTGCCCCCGGACCCCACCAGCGGAGGCCAAGGCGGCGCCGCCGACGAAGGCAACCAGCAGCCGCCGTACTACGTGCTCGCCCAGGTCGAAGGACAGCAGCAGCCCACGTTCCAGCTCACCAGCGCCCTCACCGCGCTGCGGCGGCAGAACCTCGCCGCCTGGGTCTCCGCGTCCTCCGACCCCCGCGACTACGGCAAGCTGACCGTCCTGCGCCTGCCCACCAACACCCAGACCCCCGGGCCCAACCAGGTGCAGAACCAGATGGAGTCCACCCCCGAGGTCACCGAGAACCGGACCCTGTTCAACAACCCCAACGTCAACGCGATCTTCGGCAACCTGCTGACCCTGCCCGTGAAGGGCGGACTGCTCTACGTCGAACCGATCTACATCCAGCGCAACGAGCAGGACTCCTACCCGCAGCTCGCCCGCGTGCTCGTCTCCTTCGGCGGCAACGTCGGCTTCGCCGAGACCCTCCCCAAGGCCCTCGAACAGGTCTTCGGCGCGGGCGCGGGCGACGCCACCGGCGACGGCCAGGCCCAGCAACCGCCGAACCAGAAGCCCGGCGGGCAGCCCCAAGCCCCGGGGCAGCAGCCGACGCCTGAACTCCGCAGCGCCGTCAACGACATCCAGAGCGCGCTCGAACAAGTGCGGACCGCGCAGCAGTCCGGCGACCTCGGCAACCTCGGCGGGGCGCTCCAGCGGCTCGAAGGCGCCGTCGGACGCTTCGAACAACTCCAGGGCAACGGCGGCTGATCGACCGCGGGGGGGGCCCCCCCCGCCCGGCCCCCCGGGGGGGGGGCGGACCCGGGTGGTGGAGCTGCGCCCGGCGCTGTTCGCGCCGCTGCACGCGCTGTGGCCCGCGCACATCACCCACG
>NZ_JAIUJZ010000020.1:0-69242 GCF_020176775.1 Saccharopolyspora sp. 6M | reverse complement strand
GGTCCGAACTGGACGACTTCCTCGGTGGCGGTGGCGGTGGCGGTGGCGGTGGCGGTGCAGCGAAGGCCGCCGCGGACGACGCGATCTCCAGCCTCGGCTCCGGCTCCGGCGGCGGTGGCGGCGGCTACGGTGGTGGTGGCTACGGCGGCGGCGACAGCCCGAGCGCCCAGTTCGACGTGGCGGCCAAGCAGGGCCTGGCCGCGCCGGGCGGTGCCGCGGCCGCGGCCACGGGTGGTGCCGCGGGCGGTGCGGCCGGTGGTGCCGCGGGCGGTGCAGCCGGCGGTGGGATGCCCATGGGCGGCATGCCGATGGGCGGTGGCATGGGCGCGGGCGCCGGTGCCGCCGGGCAGCAGAACCAGGAGCGCGAGCCGCAGATCTGGATGAAGGCGGACGACGGCGTCTGGGACGAGGACAAGGACAACCCGCCATCGGTGCTCGGACGGAGCTGATCTCGTGCCCACCAGCACACCCATCCCGTCGAACCTGGACCAGCTGAACTTCGACCAGCTGGCCCAGCTGATCAACGAACGCGACCCGGAGCTGTACCACCAGCGCGCCGACGAGTTCGATCGCGCCACGGCGGGGCTCCAGCAGCTGATCGACGGCCTGCGCGCCACCATGCGCAGGCTGGAGGTCGGCCTGTCGGGGCTGTCGATGGACCAGGCCGCGCAGGCGGCCGAGCACCTGGCGGCGAAGAACGAGGCCGTGCTGCACGCGATGCAGCAGCCGGGCTACGCCGCGATGCTGCGCCGCGCCGCCGAATCGCTGGCGTCCGCGCAGCAGCGGCTGCGCGACCTGCAGCAGCAGCGGGCCGAGCAGAGCGACGCCCCGCCGGAGGAGGCCGGGAAGGCCGACGAGGACCGCACCGAGCAGGCCCGCCAGATCCTGCGCGACCTGGCGACCTCCTACGGCGACGCGGCGGGCGGGTTCACCCCGCTGCCCGGCACCGGCCCGGGCAGCACCCCGGTGGACCAGATCACCGCGAACGGCGGCGCTGAGGGCGGCCAGTCCGGTAGCGGCGGGGGGTTCTCCACCGCCGTCTACTACGGACCGGACGGCACGCCGCAGGTGTCGGACGCCGGCTACGCGCCGGGTGCGGGCGGTGGCGCCGTCGGCACGATGGCGCGCACCTTCGGCAGCCCGGCGGGCATCGGCGGCAACGGCTCCGGCGACGGTTCGGCCTCCGGCGGCGGGACCGGCGGTGTCGGCGGCGGTGCGGGGGAACGCTCCGGCGGCAACGCGGCCCCGTGGCTGGCGGCCTCCGCGACCGGGTCGCCCGCGGTGCTCGGGCAGTCGTCCGCGGGCCTCGGCGGCGGCGGTGGTGGTGGTTCCACGACCGCCGGCGGCGGGTGGCGGACGGCTTCGGCCGCCCGCTCCGGCAGCGTGCAGGAGGGTTCGCCGCAGGTCCTCGGCAAGCGGATGGTGGCGAGTTCGGCCACCGGCGGGACCGACGCGTCCACCGGGAAGAAGGAGAAGCGGCCGCAGACCTCCAGCCAGGAGAACGTCTCCTCGGGGCAGGAGGAGATCAGCACGATGAGCTCGCCGGTGGAGGAGCACAAGGAATCCACCGCGGACGCGCCGTTCCTGCAGTCCCACTCCCCGGGCCACCTCACCGCGACGGCCACGGCCGGCGCGGCGGCGGGCGCGACGGCGGCGGGCACCCTGTCGTCGAACACGCCCGGTTCGCACGCACCGCTGCACGCGCAGACCCCGGCGCCGGACCCCTCCGCGAATCCGCCCGGCGGCGGGAATCCGCCCGGTGGCGGGAACCAGCCCGGCCAGCACGCGCCGGTGGCGAAGTCGACGACCGCCGGAGCGCCGCTGGACGCCGGTTCCGCCGGCGCGCACAGCACCACCAGCGGCGGGCCGCGCAGCGCGCCGACCTCCGCGCTGGACCTCGGCCAGGTGCGCACCCCGGGCGGTACGCCGACGCTGCCGCGCCCCGGCGGGGAGTTCTCCGCCGCGATGCCCGGCACCGGCGGCGGTGTGCCCGGCGGCACCGGGCAGCCGGGCGGTCCGATGCACGGCCCGATGGGCATGATGGGTGCCGGTGCGGGCGCGGGTGGCCAGCGCGACGAGGAGCGGCAGCCGAACGTTCCCGTTCCGGCGGACCGGGATTCCTGGGACGACGGCAACGGCGTGCTCGGCGCGGTCGGTCGCCGGTCGCGGTCCGAAGAGGACGGTCCGGAGCCGAAGGAGAAGCCGGTGGGCGACGCGAACGCCCAGATCGACGAGATCATCAATGGTCTCCGGGAGGAGCGGAAGATTCGATGACCGAGATGAACCGCGGTGGCGGCGCCTTCCAGGACCTCGAAGCGGCGATGGCCGCACTGGAGCAGGAACAGCGCAAGCTCGCCGAGATCAGCGAGGTCCGCGAGAACGAGACGACGACGGTCCAGGCCAAGGACCGTTCGCTGGAGATGACCTTCGACGGCAGCGGTGAGCTGTCCGAGCTGAAGTTCAACGGCACGAAGTACAGGAGCATGGCCCCGGCGCAGCTGGCCCACGTGATCGTGGAGACGCTCCAGCAGGGCCGCGCGCAGGCGATGGCGAAGATGACGGACCTCATGGGGTCCGATGCGCTGCCGGGAATTGATCTAGCGGGCATCGCCGCGGGTAAGGTAGACCCGAGCAGCGTGATCGACGCGCTGCTGTCCCCGATGCTCGACGGCATCGTCGATGACGACGACCGCCCCGGCAAGGATTCCCGTGCGGAGAAGGGTGGCCAGGATGGCTGACGACTTCTACCTCGACCCGGACGGGATGCGGGCCGCCAACCAGCGGATCAAGACGGCGCACAGCGAGATGGAAGCCGCCTTCGAGGAGCTCAGCGCCGAGCTGGCGGAGCTCTACGGCTGCTGGGGCAACGACGACGTCGGCAAGGCGTTCGAGGAGAACTACAAGGAGCCCGAGAAGAACATCAAGGAAGGTTCCAAGGGGATCCTCGACGGCGTCGACGAGCTGACCGGCTCGCTGGACGAAGCGGTGGACGAGTTCGTCGAGGTGGACGAGCAGAACCGCCGGAACGTCGAGAACACCGGTTACGAGTCCTGATCTCGGCGCCGGGAACCGTGCGACCTCTCTGCTGGGAGACGAGGGCCGCGAAGACGTGAGTTGAGCACCCGGGCGCGACAGGGCGCCCGGGCTCGAATCTGGAGAGGGGGAGCCGGTGAGCAAGTACGAAACCACCGAGCTGCCCGACAAACTCCAGAAGTTCTTCAAGATCACTCTCGGCATGGAGTGGCCGGAGGGCAGCGAAGGCGGCCTCAACGCGCTGCACGACGCGTTGGAGCGCTACGCCGACCGCACCGACGAGACGGCCGCCAAGATGGAGTCGGCCGGCGGCGACATCGACGAGTCCCTGAACGGCGACACCTCCGACGAGACCGTCCGGTACGTGAAGGGCGATCTGCCCGGGTACCTGCGGGAGCAGTCCGCCGTCGCGCGCGACCTGGCGAGCAAGGCCAAGGACGCCGCAGCGGACATCCAGAAGAACAAGATCATGTTCATCGCGATGACCGCGATGACGCTGGCGACGGTGATCTCGCTGATCGCCTCGCTGTTCGGCGCGTTCATGGTCCCCGCGGTGCTCGCCGCCGCGCGCGTGGGCATCACCGCCCTGCTGCGCGAACTGATCAAGCAGATCGCGCAGAACATCGTCAAGCAGCTCGGCCGCATCCCGCAGGCCGTCAAGGCGGGCGGCTGGAAGGCCGGGGCGAAGGCGGCCGGTTCGCAGGCCTGGCAGCTGGGCAAGTACCCGGCCGGTGGTGCGGCGTTCGGCGCCGGGGTGATGGGCGGTCTGGACGCGGGCATCCAGGGCATCCAGAAGGCCGCCGGATACCGCGACAACATCAACACCGAGTCCATCAAGGGCATGGTCATCGGTGGTGCGATCGGTGGCGCCGCCTCCGGTTTCGCCGCCGGTGCGGTCCGCGGCGTGGCGAAGAGCCTCGACGACGTGATGGTCAACATCAACAAGAACATCGGGAACGCGAACAAGCTGCGTGCACCCGATGATCAGATCCCGGAGAAGAAGTTCACCCGGGGCCAGGTGGCGGCGGGACGTGCCATCGATGGTGGTTTGCAGGTCGTCTCGGTCGCGGCGAGCAACCCGCTGGTCTACCTGGCCACCGACGACAAGCACGGCGTGGCCTCGGACGGCATGTTCGGCGCCTTCGCCAAGGGCGGTCTGGGCGGCAAGTCCGGTGGCGGCAAGGCCGGGGCGGGCACGCCGACGATCAGCGAGGTCAAGGGCCCCGGCGACCTGAAGATCCCGAGCCCGGGCGAAAAGTCCGGCGGCGGCGACGCCACGGGCGACAAGAAGGGCACCGGCGGGGCGCGGGACGGCGAGTCCTCGACGAACACCTCCAGCGACGGGCCGCCGAGCTACGAGCAGGCCACCCAGGGCCCGCCGTCCTACGCGGAGGCCAACGGCGGGGGGACCACGGGCGCCGGGCAGGGCGGCCACGATTCGAGCGGCCAGACGGATTCGAGCGGCCGGTCGGACTCCAGTGGTCAGTCGAATTCGAGCGGGCAGTCGGATTCCAGCGGCCAGACGGATTCGAGCGGCCGGTCCGACTCCAGTGGTCGGTCGGATTCGAGTGGCCAGTCGGATTCGGCGGGCCGGTCGGATTCGAGCGGTCAGTCGAACTCCGGTGAGCAGTCGAACTCGACGCACGCCGGGGCCGGGCAGTCGGATTCCGCGGGCTCGCGCGACAGCTTGGTGGACTCGAACCGGGACGGCGCGGGGCAGCAGGACTCCTCCTCGCGGGACGTGAGCCACGGCGGCACGAACCTCGGCTCGGTGTTCTCGAACTCCGCGCCGGTCGCCACCGAGTCGAACGGGATCGGCTCGGCCGACGGCGGCACGACATCGGAGAGCTCCGGGACCTCGACCTCGCACAGCAGCGGGTCCGGCCAGTCCTCCTCGACCGGCGGCTCCGATTCGACGGGGACGCAGTCGACCTCGCACTCCAACGACTCCTCGTCGTCCAACCAGGGCCAGGCCGTCGCGCACGGCGGGTTCGGGCAGTCGCAGAGCACCTCCGGCGGTCAGGTCGGCGGCGCGGCGAACTCGACGGCGGGCACGAGCACCTCGGGTCCCACCGCTGCGTCCGCGCCGAGCTCCAGCACGACGTCCGCGGCCACGAGCGGCCCGAACACGGTCTCCACCGGCGGCCCGAACACGACGGCTACCGGTCCGGGAACCACCGCCACCGGTCCCGGCACGGCCGCGACGGGACCGAGTACGACCACGACGGGGCCGGGCACGGCCGCGACGGGGCCGAGTACGACCACGACGGGGCCGGGCACGGCCGCGACGGGGCCGAGTACGACGGCGACGGGGCCGAGTACGACCGCGACCGGCCCGAACACGACGGCGGCCGGACCGAACACGACGGCGGCCGGACCGAACTCGACATCCACGGGTCCGAGCACGACGGCCACCGGCCCGAGCACGACCAGCACCGGCGGGTCGAGCACCACCACGGGCGCGCAGAGCAGCACGGGCGGGCAGACCTCGTCGACCGCGGCGACCGGACCCGGGCAGGCGCAGAGCACCCAGGGCGGCGACCGCACCGGGACGCAGGGCGGTCCGAACCAGACCTCGACCACGAACCAGAGCGGCTCGACGGGCACCGGACCGGACGGCACGACCCCGTCGAACAGCACCGACGGCCCGTCGAACGAGATCGACGGTTCCAGCACCCGGCAGGACGCTGCGGGCGGGGACCGGATCGACGCCGGGTTCCGCGACGACGTGCAGAACTCGCGCGACGAGTCGCAGTCGTTGCGTGACGATGCACAGAGTTCACGGGACGAGTCGCGGGCCTCGCGGGATGATTCCCAGGTCTCGCGGGACGAGTCGCAGCTTTCGCGGGACGAATCCCGGTCCTCGGGCGAGGAATCGCAGGCTTCCCGGGACGAGTCGAACTCCCGGGAGGAGCAGAATTCTCGGGACGACGAGTCGACCACCGAACCCGGGCAGTCCCGCGACGACTCGGCCGAGCTCACCGAATCGGACCGCCCGGCGGAATCCGAGCGCGCCCCCGATTCCCGCGCGGACGAAGCGGAATCGGGCCGCGACCGGAGCGAGGACTCCGCCGCGCTAGCGCCGGTGCAGGGCCAGCACCAGGCGGGCGGCCAGCCCGGGAACCAGACGACCCAGCCCGGGAACCAGGCGAGCAACCAGCCCGGGCGCGGTGCGGCCGCCACCCCGCAGGCGGGCGGCGAGGCGCGGGCTCCGCAGCCCGGCGCGTCCACCGGAGGCAGGCAGGACGGCGCCGCGCCCCCCGCGCGCACCAGCGGCGAACCGGACTCGGCCACCGCGAACCCGGCGGCCGAGCAGCGGCCCGATACCACCGCCACCCCGGAAGCGGACCCCGCCACCGAGTCGCGGTCCGAGTCCGCGCCCCGCACCGAATCCGAGGGCCGCCCGGACACCACCGCCGAGCCGGAAGCCGGCGCCACCCGCTCCGACGGCTCCACCGAGCAGTCCGCCCGCACTGAGCAGTCCACCCGCGCCGAGGACGCCGAGCAGCCGAGCCGCGACGCGGACGAGCAGCCGACCCGCGACGCGGACGAACAGCCGAGCCGCGCGGAGGACGAGCAGTCCACGCCCGACGCGGAGCGCACCGACCCGGCCGCGTACACGGCACCGCACCAGACGACGCCATCGACGCCGACCCAGACCAGCCCGAACCAGTCGACGCCCAACCAGTCGACCCCGAACCAGGGCACGCAGAACCAGGCGAACCCGAACCAGACCAGCCCGAACCAGGCGAACCCCGGCCAGACCACTCCGAACCAGCCCGGGCAGCAGCCCGCCGGGCGCCCGAACGTCACCTCGCAGCCCGACCCGGGCCAGGCGCGCGGCGGCGACCAGACCGGCAACCGCGGCACCGACTCCCGCGGCCCGGCCACCGAGAGCAGCAGCCCGAACCGGTCCCAGGACGGCACCCGGACCCCGGACGGGGAACGCGGCCTCAACGTCACCGCGCCCGACCCGCGCACCGCTCCCAGCACGTCGCGCGGCGGCTCCACCACCCCCGCGCCCGCCCGCGCGGGCGGCAGGCAGGACCCGCCGCTGCCCCCGGTGTTCGCCGCGCTGCTCACCGATCCAGACCTGGCGCCCGCGCCGACGCCGGACGCGCCGCGCGCCCCGCAGGGCGGCAGGCTGAACGGCCCCGCCCAGCAGGGCGAGACCCCGCTGCGCATCCCGGACCCGGACGAGGTCGTGGCCGGACTGGGCCCGCAGGGCGGCCGGTCGCTGGTGATGGGCGGCGAGTCCGCCGCGCAGCGCAACACGACGACCCAGCAGGACACCGCGGCGGGCACCTCGTTCGCCCGGGACGTCCCGCTGGCCGAGGACCTCGATTCCGCCGCCCGCTCCTACAGCAAGCTCGCCGCGGGCCGGACCCGCGAACTGCTGGACACCGCGGCCGTGCTGCTCAGCCGCGCCGGCGAGATCCCCGGCAAGGTGCCGACGGTCCTGTGGGAAGCGATCGCGGCGCGCATCGCGAAGGGGGAGCACGGCCGCGCGGAGGAGTTCGTCCAGCGCTACGTGCACGACAAGGACTCGCTGGCGGGGTCCGAGCTGGCCACGCGGGTCGGCCGCCCCGAATCCGACACCCCGCCGGTGTCCCCTGTGGACGGTCCTCGGCGCGGTGACGGGGCCGAGGGCACCGGCACCTCCACCCCGGAGGTCGCGAAGGACGCCGAGGACGGCGCGCGCGGCACCGACGACGCGAACTCCGACGGCAAGCGCTCGGAGGACCCCGACGACGCCCGCGAGTCCGACCGCGGCGAGGACGGTGCCGAGAATTCCGAGGACGGCGGGAAGAAGAAGGACTCCGACGAGGCGGCGAAGGACGCCGAGGACGAGGCGAAGAAGACCCCGAAGCCGGTCCGGGAGATCCGGGAGGCCCTGCCGGACTACGTGCGCAGCGGCCAGTCGCTCGGCCCGATCGAGCAGATCGGCGCCACCCGCCGCGCGAACCTGCCGGAGGACACCCGCACGCTGGAATTCACCGGCCCGGACGTCGTCGCCCACCTCAACAGCCTGGTCCCCGGCGGGAAGGGCAAGTGGGAGGACACCGGCGTCGTCCAGCGCCGCATCGACAACGCGGTGCACAGCCTGGTCGGCACCGGCGACACCTTCACCGTCCGCAAGGGCGGCAAGTTCTACGAGCTGCTGGTCCGGGCCGTCCCGCAGTTCGACGAGATGAAGTCGGTGAAGCCCTCCGAGGAGTCCATCAAGGCGAGCACCAAGACCGAGAAGTCGACCTCGCACACCAGCGCCGAGGCGCGGGACAAGTCGTTCTCCCCGCAGCTGGCGACGACCTCGGTGCCCGGCCTCTACGTGTACGTGAACCCGACGCTGCCCGGCGGCTTCTCCGAGACGCACCTGTCGGAGCAGAGCCAGAAGCACGGCAGCGGCCACAAGTACGCGATCAAGGAACTGCACGACGTCGACGTGCCGATGAAGTTCGAGTTCTCGCTGCGCGACAGCAAGGACCGCGTCGTCACCCCGTCCGGCATGGGGCGCGACGTCACCGGTCCTGTCGCGAACCGCAAGCTCGAGCAGCACACCGTCTCGGAGACGGCGGACGTGGCACTGCGGGTGCCGATCGGGCTCTCCAACGGCCGGTCCATCGGCAACGTGCTCGCCGACGCCCACGCGCACCTGGACAGCTACCACCAGCCGTTGAACCAGCGCCGCCAGCTGAAGCTCGCGGAGCAGGGCGTGCACGAGATCGGGCCGCTCGGCGAGGCGGGCAGCCGCGCCGTCCGGGACTCGGCGCCGATCGGTGTCACCCTGCACACCGGGTCGCTCGGCGGCTCGTTCTTCAACCAGGTGCAGCACCTCCTCGGCAAGCGGTTCCGGCAGGAGAGCGCCGTCGACGCGCACGGCCGTCCCGCCCTGCAGGAGTTCTTGCACAAGGACAGCATCGCCGAGCGGCTGCCGGAGATGACGGTCTTCGAGGGCGCGCACCCCGAGGCGGGCTGGGTGCAGTCCGGTGAGATCTACAAGGGCCGGAAGCTCTCGCTGTTCCGCTCGCACCCCGGCACGAAGATCGAGATGCGGGCGGTGGCGACCTGGATCAAGGTCGGCCACGAGCACGCGGACGTGAAGCACTCCGACTCGCAGACCGCCAAGTTCGGCAGCAAGGACGTCCGCAAGACGGATCGCTCCGGCGGGCTGAACGCCATCGGTGGCCCCGGTGTCGTCGTCGGCCCGTTCCGGGTCGTGGCGGGCCCGAACGTCGGGTTCAACATCGGCCGGGCCAACGAGCAGAGCATCGAACGCTCCACCGAGGTCACCCACACCGTCGACACGACCGGTGAGACCGCGCGGTACCAGCTCGGCTACAAGATCCAGGTCCGCAAGCTCGGCGGGGACCCGGTCACGCTGGACGGCATCGTCGCCGCCGACATGCTCGGGGACCGCGGCAAGGCGGCGGAGGCCGGGCTGTTCGAGGGCACCCCGCTGGCCGACGCGCACCGCCCGGAGAACTTCCGCTCCGGCACCGAGCGCACCCACTTCCTGCCGGAGTCGGTCGAGAACGGCCACGCCTTCATCGGCAGGCTCACCGACCTGCCCGTCGGGCGGGACCTGTACAACGGGCTGGCGGACCTGCTGCGGGACATCCCGCTGCGCGGGAAGGTCCGGCTGGACCGGAACATGTTCATCCGGCAGTTCGACGACCAGGCGTTCGCGAAGGGCCTGTCCGCGAAGATCGCCGACGTGCTCAAGCGGGGGCGCAGCCTCGCCGACCTCCTCGCCGACGAGGAGGTCGTCAAGCAGCTCGTCCCGCACATGGTCGACGGGGCGCTGCACCTGCCGCTGAAGCGGGAATCGCTGCTGACCGACTACGTGTCCGTCGTGCGGCTGTCGATGGAGACCAGCAACATCCGCGACGGCGAACCGGTCCGCTCCGGGGGCGAGTCCTTCGGGGACGGTTCAGCGCGGCTGGACGGTGACGCCACCCCGGAGGGCAGCGGCGGCCGGTCCGGCGAGGAGTCCGGCAGCGGTGCGAAGGACGGTGCGAAGGACGGGGAGTCCAAGAGCGACGGCGCGCTCAACACCAGCCGGAAGGTCGCCGACGAGACCACGGTGAAGAGCAGCCGGTTCCGCAAGCGCGGCCTCATCGGCGGCGTCCAGGCCCGGTTGTACTCCTCTTTGGGCATCGGTTCCTACGTCCTCAACGGCGGCTACCGCGCCGAGGGCAACCGCACCCGCAAGCGGGGCTTCGAGTTCACCCGCGAGACCGCGGTCGAGCGCAAGCGCGGCGGCAGCATCGCCCCGGACGGCAAGCTCACCGACCACGCGCTGCGCTCGTTCCGCGCGGACCTCGACTTCAAGGCCGAGGTCATCTCCTACAAGCGCCCCAGCGAGGGGATGCGCCGCATCCGCCCGCAGCGCCCCGGCAGGCACGTACCGGTGTTCCAGGAGCTCACCAGCGACTTCCCGGTCGACCTGACCTCGCAGGAGCGCTCGCGGCAGAAGCCCAACCCGCACGTCGCCGAGCCGATCACGAAGCGCGTCGACGCCCGCTTCGTGGTGCCGGAGAGCCTCGTCAGCGAAGAGGACCCGCTGGCGATGACGCACTTCGAGGAGGGCACCCCGGACGCCCGCGTCGAGCAGATCGCCGACCCGCCCGCGCCGCACCAGCTGCCCCCGGGCGGCAGCCGCAAGCTCGACGGCGCCCAGCTGGTCGGGTTCACCGGCGGGAAGATCCTGCGCCAGATGGCGGCCGACCTGCTCAACCAGGTCACCCGCAACGACCCGATCGTCCGGTTCCCGGTCCCGGAGATCACCAGCCCGATCTCGCACATGCTCGGGGCGGACCGCATCGAGGGCGACCCGCGGCTGTTCAGCAGGCCGCGCACCACGTCGATCTCGTACTCGCGGGCGCGCCGCGACCTGTCCATCGAGATGGGCACCTCGTTCAAGCCGGTGCTCGACAGCAGCAGCCCGGTCACCCGCAGCGAGTACGAGCAGGCCACCCGGGAGCTCACCGGCAAGGCGGGCGCCGGGCGCACCACGGGGTGGAACGTCAACCACGGCGGCTACGTGGGCGCGGTGTTCACCGGGCCGTTCGGGCAGGGCGTCAAGACGGGCACGCACGACGTGGACGGGCTCGGCGTCGGCGTCATCAACCTGCAGCCCTACAGCCACTTGCGCGGGGCGGAGAACTCGCGCTCGCTGGAGAGCGGGCAGACGCTCACCGTCGAGACCGCGCCGGAGAAGGTGTACCTGGCGCGGGTCAAGGTGCACGCCGGGATGGTCGCCGAAGCCACCTACAAGGGGAACTTCGACCAGCTGGAGCTGTTCTCCCGGCCGGATCCGCGGCGCCGCGGGCAGTACGTGGAACTGCCGGAGTCGCAGCTGGTGTGGCTGACGAAGGAACAGCTGGACGAGCTCAGCCCCGGTCTCGGCGGGGAACGCGGCGGCACCGAGCAGTCGTCGTCGACGACGCCGGACTCCGACCCGGCGACCGGCGAGCCGCCCATCGACGCCACGACCTCCGAGGCGACCACGACCTCGACCGGTGATCGCAGCACCGCGTCCCGCCCGGACGCCTCGCTGCCGCTGCCGCCGACCCTGGACCCGACCCGCACCGTGCGGCCGTCCTTCGGCCTCGGCGGCATCATCGACCCGGTCGACCTGGCGAACCAGATCGGCGAGATCCGGGAGAGCTTGAGCAGCAAGCTCGGCGAGGACGTCGCCGAGGCACTGCTGCCGAGCACCTCCGCGGGCAACCCGCGCAACAACCACGCTTCGCTGCAGGCGATGCTCACCGACATCAACAACTCGGTGGAGCAGGCGCTCAACGGTGGGGAGCGGACCGCGCTGCGCTACGAGCGCCGCTTCAAGGGCAACACCTACCGGTTCAACCTGGAAGCGGACTTCCAGCCCGACCACGGCCCCGGTTCGATCCGGCACGTCGAGAAGCTCAAGGTCACCAACCTCGCCAGCACCGCGCTGGAGAAGGTCCGCACCAGCGGCCGGACGCTGCTGACCACGATGTTCGCCGGCCGGCTCGGCGTGCGCGGCACCGAGATCCCGCCGACCGACCAGCAGGCCAGGCAGACCGAGCACACCGGGCTCGGCGCGGCGGGCGTCGGCGTCACCCCGCAGGCGCGCTGGGGCAACCGGACCCAGCAGCTGACGAACAAGGACGAGGTCGGGCACGAGCGGTCGGCGGAGACCAGCGGCCCCGTCGCCGAGCACGGCGGCCGGCTGCGGCTGAACCTCCAGGTCGCGCACGGCGACGGCCCGGCCACGCACGCGATCACCGTGGACCGCCCGGTGACGGTGACCAAGCTGGCCGAGGAGGCGCTGCCGCCGCCGGACGGCAGCCGCTACGGGCAGACCACCCATCGCGGCAAGCTCACCGCCGACCAGATGACCCCGGACGCGTTGAACTCCTGGCGCGGCGAGGGCAAGTTCACCCTCCCCAGCGCCGACGCGCACTGGGGAGAGCACTTCTTCGGCGACATCGACGAGCTCGTCGAGGCCGGTCGCGGCGCGCTGCTGGACTCGAAGGCCGAGGTGCCGCGCGACGTCGACACCGCGCTGGCCACCGCGATCACCGTGGCGCAGCTGCGGTCGAGGCTGCCCGACCAGCTCGACGGCACCTTCACGGTGCCCATGCCGGACCTGAACCGGACGCTGGAGTTCCACGCCCGCGTCCCGGAGACCCCGAAGTTCGCCAGCACCAGCGGCTCGGTGAAGTTCGAGGGCAAGACCAAGCCCAAGGACGAGCGGACCTCCGAGGTCGAGTCCGGGCACACCACGGAACTGCGCACCACCGAGCCGTGGGGCTGGGGCGGCAACACGCAGCCCGCGGACAAGAGCCCCTACGCGTTCGGCCAGAACTCCGGCTACGCGGCGCGCGACCTGGTGGCGCTGTCCTCCCGCGACCCCGCCAAGCTGCTGCAGAGCGGGGAGCTGCACTCGGAGGACGCGGCGCGGATGCCGACCTCCGACAAGATCATCCACAACGAGGAGACCGTCACCAGGGCGCTGCTGAGCGGCCTGGAGTTCCACGTCGTCGCCCGCGAGAACCCCGGGCCGCTCACGTTCGGCGAACCGAAGGTCGGCGGCCGCACCGTCGGCTTCCGCGACGCCTTCGTCTCCCGGCTGTGGGACGACGACGCGACCGCGCGCACCGGGCACGCGATCTCCCCGGACCTGATCCAGGCCACCAAGGACCTCGCCACCAAGGGCGAGGAGTGGTCGAAGGCGGACAAGGCGCTCAAGGGCGCGCGGGAAGAAGCCGACGGCGTCGCGGGCCCGAGCCGGTCCGAGGGGTCCGACGAGCTGGCCAAGGCGCAGGAGGCCGAGTCCCACGCCCGGTCCGAGTACTCGAAGGCCAAGCGCACCTGGGACCAGCTGACCCAGGCCGAGCACGAGCGCGACGCGCGCACCCGCGAGGACGCCCGCCGCAGCGCGCGGCAGGCCGTGCAGGACCGCGCCGAGCTGGCCGCCGACTCCGCGGCGAAGTACCGGCTGCCCCCGATCCGCCGCGCCTCGGTCGCGGACGACCTGCTCAGCGGCTGGGAAGAGGTCATCAACTACGGGCTGCCGAGCTCCTCGCGCCCGCACGGGCCCGCGCTGCCGCGCATCCCGGAGGAGATCGAGCTCAGCGACCTGGCGCCGAACCGCACGCGCGGCGGTGACGACCTGTCCGGACCGCCCGCGGACACCACGACGCCGCCGGGGGAGAACTCCGGCCGGCGCGGGGACGGCGCGAACCGCGGGGACGATGCGAACCCGGGCGAGGAGTCGAACCGCGGCGAGGACTCGAACCGCACCGAGGACTCGAACCGCCGCACCGACGGCACGACCCGCGACGGCGAGGCCCCGCCCCGCCGCGGTCGCGACCGCAGCGGCACCCAGGACAGCTTCGACTTCGCCCACGACCCGGAAGCCCAGCAGTGGCGCCGGATGCTGGGCTTCTCCGAGCGGGACATCGCGCAGCAGGACGCCGCGCACAACCTCGGCACCCTGGACGAGGTCGGCCCGCTCGGCGAGGTCGAACTGGACTCGCTGCCCAGCCGCTCCACCGACTCGGACGGGGCGCCCCCCACCGACCAGGACGGCTCGTCGCGCCCGGCCCCCGAGCGCTCGGTGCAGATGGGCGGCGAGCCGGTCGCCCCGCACCGCGCGATGGTCGACGCGCTCAACGACGCCGCCGCCGAGCACTCCCGCAGCGGCCGCGAGCCGGAACCGCGCACCGAACTGCTCGGTCCGGACGTGTTCGGGCGGCGCGCCCCCGAACCGGCCCCCGACTTCCTCGCCGGGCACGACTACTCCAACCTGCCCGCGGACCGCCTCATCAGCATGTTCCGGTCGCTCGACATGGCGCGCCCGCAGGGCAGGCCGACGCACGCCGAGATGGCGCCCGACGCGCTGGTCGCCGACCCGCGCTCGGTGGTCAGCTCGCACCGGTCGCCGGTGCAGCGGGCCCGGTGGGCGCCGCGACCTCCGGTGCCGCTGCCGGAGACGCTGGAGATGCCGCGGCTGATGCACCACGTCTGGCTGGGCGGCCCGCTCTCCGGTGAGGGGCGGCACGGCTTCCACCGGGAGAACATCGGGAACTTCGCCCGGGAGCACACCGGTCAGCTGGAGACGGTGCTGTGGACGGACGTGCCGCGCTCCCAGTTCGAGCAGGCCGCCGCGCACACCGGCCCGATGCGCCGGGACCATCCGCTGGCGCCGGTCCGCGACATGCTCGGCTGGGCGCGGCAGCACAACGTCCGGTTGCTCAACCTGGACGAGGTGTCCAACGCGGAGAACCCGTTGCTCGGCCACGAGTTCACCGCGAACGAGCGGGCCAAGATGACCCCGGCAGGCAGCGCGGGCGCGAGCGACATCCTGCGCCCGGCGCTGGTGCACGAGTTCGGCGGCGCCTATCTGGACGGCGACAACGCGCTGGCCGACGTGAGCAGCCTGTTCGACGTGGTCCTCGACGGCCGGGAAGGCTACGCGCTCCACGTCGACACCGAGCGCGAGATCTTCAGCAACTCGGCGGTCGCGGCCGCGCGCCACCACCCGGCGATGCGCGCCTACCTCGACACCATGATCGGCAAGTACGAGAAGCCGTACGCCGACGTGGTGGACGGCAGGCTGCGCAACGCCGCCCCGGAGGCCTTCGACGACTCGCGGGTCGCGATGCGGCGCAACTCGATCTGGGAGCGCACCGGCCCCGGCAACCTGGAGGAATTCGCCGCGTCCCTCGGGCATCAGGACGTGCTGGACCTGCCCGGGCTCAAGAACGTCATGGTGCAGAGCACCGGCACCTGGATGTACCCGGCGCCCCCGCCCCTCCCGCGGGTGTGGGACGCGGCGTCGACCCAGCGGTTCACCGAGAACGTCGTCCAGACCCTGGTGCGCGGCCTGCACAACCGGCCCGGCGAGCTGCTGATCACCGAGGTCGGCGACGTGGTCGAGACCCACCCCGACCCGGACCTGATCTGGAACTCGGCGATCACCTTCCTGGCCGAGCACCCGACCTTCGGGCCGATGATCGAGGGCGTCACCTTCGCCCGCCACGACTACGGGCGGCCCAACAACCACGAGCTGCCCGACCACGTCCACGAGCTGCTCAACGTCGACCACGACGACCCGTACGTCCGCTACGGCGAAGTCGGGCTGCCCACCCGCATCGAGAACCCGGGCCACCCGAGCCCGGACGCGGTGGAGATGGGCGGGCACCCGCTGGACGAGGCGCTGCCGCGGGGGACCGGCAAGGACCTCACCTTCGCCGACGTGGACTTCGTGCCGCTGCTCGGGGGCAAGGACGGCGAGGTGATCGGCGTCGGCTTCCCCCGCTCCGACGTCGAAGCCGAGACCATGCGCGGTGCCTTCGAAGGGGGTGCCGGGCCCCGGGCCGCGCAGCTGTACGGCGCGCCCGCCGACGGCAAGAACTACTTCGTGGCGCCGCACTTCAAGGACGGCCGCTTCACCGTCCGGGACCGCGACGGCGTGCTGCACCGCCTCGACCACGAGCAGATGAGCAAGCTGCTGCTCAGCGCCGGTCGGCCCGGTCCACAATGGACGCAGAGTACGAACCTGCTGTGGCTGAGCTGCAACCTCGGTTCGCCGGAGCACTCCGGCGTCGGCCAGGGGCTGCACTCGCTGCTGTCCGGCCAGGT
Source organism: Saccharopolyspora sp. 6M (assembly GCF_020176775.1). NCBI lineage: Bacteria > Bacillati > Actinomycetota > Actinomycetes > Pseudonocardiales > Pseudonocardiaceae > Saccharopolyspora > Saccharopolyspora sp. 6M. The sequence goes on along the minus strand of NZ_JAIUJZ010000020.1, from coordinate 53,075 downwards.
CGGGGAGCAGTACGCGCCCAGCGGCAAACCGGAGCTGCTGGAGACCGGCGGCATCAACCTGCGCGGCACCGCGGAGATCACCCGTCTCGGGGACGCGGACGAGGCGCACCTGCCGAACTACGACGACGCGGGCACCACCCCGGCCCGCGGCCTGGAGATGGGCGACAACGTGCCGCCCGCCGACCTGGAGCAGCGCAGGCTGCTCGGCTCCGCGCGGGACTCGGTGGCCGCCGCGCAGCGCCACCTGGCGGCGCTGCCGCCGGACGCGCTGCCGGAGGCCCGCGCCCAGGTCGCCGCCTGGCGCCAGGCGTGGTCGGACGGCCAGGTCACCTCGCTGGGCCCGGACGCGCTGCGCTCCTTCGACGAGACCGCGCGGGACCTCGCGGGCGAGATCCGCGAGACCCGCTACCAGCAGCTGCTGGAGCAGCACGACATCGCCTCGGACCGGATCGCCGACGGTGTCGAGGAACCCCCGTTCCACGAGAACGGCGTGCCCGGCGGCATCAGCTCGCGTCCCGGCGTGAAGGTGGGGCTGGAGCTGGAGTTCCAGATCCCCGAGGCGGACCGCGCGCTGTTCGGCGCCAAGGTCACCGACCTCGGCATGGACCTCAACGCGGGCGGCTTCTTGGAGTGGAGCCCGGATACCCCGCTGCTCACCCCCGACCGGGTGCCGTCGGCGGAGCTGCACTCCCGTGGCAAGTGGGCGATGGTCGACGAGGTCGCCCACGAGAACGGCGTCGAGGTCATCTCGCCGATCCTGCGGCTGGACCAGCAGCCGGACATGTGGTGGGACGTCGACGCGGTGCTCGACTCGGTGCGGGAGCACGGCGGCACCGCCGACAGCACCGGCGGCCACGTCAACATCAGCTTCGACCAGCCGCTCACCGCCCGCGAGTACCACCGGCTGGCGCAGCTGACCAAGTCGTTCGAGTCCGTGATGTACCGGCTCGGCAACTACCCGATGGGCCCGAACCAGCGCGCGCTGCACATGGTCGGCCCGAACCCGATCCCGCCGGACGCCTCCAAGGTCACCAGCCCGTCGGACGTCCGCTCGCTGAGCCGGGACAAGTACGACGCGGTCAGCTTCCGGCACGTCACCGGCGGTCCGGCGGACCGGGTGGAGTTCCGGTTCTGGTCGGGCAGCACGAAGGCGAGCGTGTGGCAGGCGCACGTGGAGCTCAGCGCCGCGATGCTGGCGGCCGCGAAGGACCCGTCGATCCAGACCCGGCTCGACGAGATGATGCGGGAACCGGAGCTGCTCGGCGTCGGCGGTGGTTCCGCGCTGCCGGACCTGATGAACCTGCTGGAAGTGCTGCCGCTGAGCCCGGCCGCGCAGGAACAGGCGGTGCACCTGTTCGCGCTCACCGACGCGTGGGAGGACACCGGCGGCAACGACATCCACTGGCGCTCGCAGACGGTGGGCCTGCCCGACGGCGGGCTGTTCTTCCCGCACGACGGCAACACCATCGACTCCGCCGTCAAGGTGGCGCGGACCGTGCAGCCGCACCCGGACACCGACCTGGTGATGGGCACCCTGGACCCGGACACCGGCGACCTGAAGCTGTGGAACGGGGAGACCCTCGCCGGCAGGGACCTCATCGACACGATGAGCCACCGGCGGATGGGGGACCGGAACGCGGTCGCGATGGCGATCTCCGGTGTCGCCGACGCGCCGTGGTTCCCCGAGCTGGTGCACCACTTCGGTCAGCTCGGCAAGCCGGTGCTGACCGCGGGCAACCCGCTGCTCGGCCCGGAGGGCCACCTGGTCGCGGCGTCCATGCAGGTCGGCGCGGACGGCAGGATGCGGCCGGGCCCGGACCCGGTCGGCTGGGTGGAGCACCGGCCGCAGGGCTCCCGGCCTACCGGGCAGTTCGACCTCGGGCACGCGATCGCCCAGGTCACCCGGCCCGCGCAGCCCGAGCACGCGCGCACGGGCCTCATCATGGGCGAGGAGGGCTCGCCGCACACCGGCGTCGACGACCACTTCGCCGTGCCGGACCAGGACGGCGCGGGCGCACCACACGACGCGGGCGCGACGCCGGGCTCCGGGCGGCGGAGCGCCGCGGACGATCCGGCCGCGGTAGCGCGAATCGTGGCCGACCTGAACGACTCGGTGGTCGACGCCCCTGCCGAGCCGGCACCGCTGCTCGGTGCGGACCTGTTCGGGCTGTTGAGCCCGGCCGCAACACCTGATTTCCTGCTGGGCCTGGACATCCCGGCACTGGACTCGGCGAAGCTCCCGTCGCTGCTGGACGCGATGGACCTCGCCCACGATGCTCCGTCCCGGATCACGGCCGACGGCCTGACCGGCCGAGCGGATCAGGTGCTCGTGGACCACCGCACCGCGCAGCAGCGCGGAGACTGGGCACCCGGTTCCGACCTGCCACTGCTGCCGGAGACCCTGGAACTGCCGAAGATCCTGCACACGATCTGGATGGGCAGCCCGGTTCAGGCCGGTACCCGGTCGGCTGAGGTGCACGAGAACTTCGGTTCGGCCGCATCCCGCTATGACGGGACTTCGGTGCTGTGGACCGACATTCCGCGAGCCCAATTCGACGCGGCCCGCAACGCGGAGCCGCCCACCGACGGCTCCCCGGATCCGCACGCCGGTACTCGCGAGATGCTCGAATGGGCGCGGGACAACGACATCCGGCTGATCAACTTCGATGAGTTCTTCCACGAAGGCAATCCGCTGCCGCTGCACAGCTACTTCAACGGCGAAGGTCTCCGGATGTCCGGACCGGGCTGGGCAGCGAAGAGCGACATCGCCCGGATCGCGCTGCTACGCGAGCTCGGCGGCTTCTACACCGACGGTGACAACCACGTCCGGGATCTCGTCGAGGCGGAGGAGCTGATCAACACGTCCGAGGGTTGGGCGTGGTTGTCCGCCTCGTCCAACATGATGGACAACGCCGCCTACGGGATGCCGCGCAGGCACCCTGCCGCGGACGTGATGCTGGACCACATCGGCGAGCTTCTCGGCCGTACGCAGGAGGAGCTCTACGGTCAGCGCAACACCCACACCCCCAAGGAGTTCTTCGACACCGATCGAATGCGGCCGCGCCGGAACTCGCTGATGATGCGCACCGGCCCCGACGTATTGGCTGAGTTCAGCCACCGGCTCGGTTACCAGAGCGGTCTCGGCCTTCCGCGGATCCGCGCGGTCCAGGTCATGTCCGCGGAGAGCTGGCTCGGCGGCCCCGAACGCCCCGCCGCCCTACTGGACGGTCCGGAGGCCACCGCCGACTTGACCCGCAAGGTCGTGCAGACCCTGGTGCGGGACTTGAACAATCGGGAAGGCGACCTGCGGCTGAGCCGCCTCACACCCGCCCTGAGCAAGCACGCGGACCCGGAGCTGGTGCTGACCAGCGCGCTGCGGTTCATCGCGGAGCGGCCGGAGCTGGCCGAGCAGGTCCGCTCCATCACCACGACCAGCTGGGACCGAAACGGGTTCACCGAAGTGCCGATCCCGCAGGCGGCTCGCGACCTGTTCGTGCTGTCCGAGACCGGGCACCAGCAGTGGCTCGCCGAGTTCCTCACCCCGGCAGTGGTCCGCGACGGTTCGCCTGCCGACCTGGTCGCCCGGGCTGAGCTGGGCTGGCACGCCACCGATGCCGAACTGGCATCGCGGGCGAGCGACCTCTACGGACTGAGCCGGCCGGACCAGGGCGACCTGCGCCTCGTCACGGAGCTGGACCGGCTCGCCGAACCCGAACCCTTCCAGCCCCGGCCCGGTGCGGAAGCGCTGTTGCAGCTCGCGGACGAGGTGGACATCCCCACCGGCCCCCGCACGGATCGGCTGGCGTCACTGCTCGACTTCGCCCGGCGCAACTCCGACGCGCTGCTGACCCGCCAGGATTTCCTGAACGCTCCGCGCGACCAGGCTCCGTCCTTCGCCGAACCACAGTGGGGCGAGCCGAGCCGAGATCGTCGCGATTCGGATTCGGACTCGGATGACGGGATGTTCGCGGTGCGTCCGCGGGCGGGTGAGGATACCGGTGGTCCGTCCCGCCGGGACGAGGATTCCGATTCCGAGTCCGATGACGGTCTGTTCGCGAGGCCGCCGCGCCGGGAGGGCGCGGATGGCCCGTCCCGCCGGGACGACGACTCCGACTCCGAGTCCGATGACGGCCTGTTCCAGCGACGCCCGGAGCGCAGCGTCATCATGGGCGGCGACGACGTCGCCGCACCGAGCCGCGAGCGCGCCGAGCTGGCCTCCGCGCTGAACGACACCGTCGAACAGGTCCGGCGGCACGTCGACGCGCTGCCCGCCGACGCGGCGCCGCGGCTGCGCGAGCGCGCCGAGCTGTGGATCGACGCCGCGCGCGGGGGCACCTTCGCCGCCGCCGACGCGGCCCAGCTGCGGTCCCGGCTGAACGAGGCGTCCGCGCTGCTGCACAACGCCCGCACCCAGCGCGTCACCCACCTGACCCAGCAGTTCGAGCAGGCCCGCGAGACCGCCCGCGACGGCGGATCCCCCGTCGAGTTCCACCTGTTCGGCGTCGAGGGCGGCCAGTCCGCCCGGCCCGACGCGCAGGTCGGCTTCGAGGTCGAGGTGCGGTTGCCCGGCGCCGACCCCGACCGCAGGGCCGGTGAGCTCGGCGCCTCGCTGCTCGAGCAGGGCGTGCTGCACGACCCCCGCGTGGGCGGCAAGACCGACACCTTCGAAGCGCACGCCGCGGACAAGTGGGCGATGGTCGAGGAGCCCGACCTGGACCACGGCGTCGAACTGGTGTCGCCGATCATCCGCACCGGCGAGGACGGCATGCCGTGGGCGGACCTGCAGGACATGCTGGAGACCGTCCGGGACCACGACGGCGAAGCGGGCGCGGGCACCGGCGGGCACATCAACGTCAGCTTCCGCGACCAGGTGCTCACCCCGTCCGAGTACGTGCGGCTGGCGCAGCTCACCAAGGCCTTCGAGTCCACGCTGTACCGGCTCGGGAACCACCCCGGCGACGTGGGGCACCGCAACACCTTCCAGGTCGGGCCGAACCCGCTGCCGATCGATCCGCGCGCCGACCTCGGCTACGCCGACGTCCGCCGCCTCAACCAGGAGCGCGAGGAAGCGGTCAGCTACCGCAACGTCGACGGCGGCCCCGGCGACCGGGTCGAGTTCCGGTTCTGGGCGGGCAGCACCGATCCGGCGCTCTGGCAGGTGCGCACCGAGCTGAGCCTGTCGATGCTGGCCGCGGCGAAGGACCCCTCGATCCACGCCCGGCTGGACGAGCTGATGGCGGAGCCGCAGCTGCTCGGCCGCGGCTCGGCGGAACTGCCGGACCTGCTGAACCTGCTGGAACTGCTGCCGATGAGCGAGGCCGCGCAGCAGCAGGCGGTGCAGCTGTTCGCCGCGACCGAACCGTGGCACGACACGGGCACCAACGACGTCCGGGTGCGTGCCCAGACCATCGGCACTCCCCACGGCGGGCTCCGGTTCCCGACGCCCGGCACCTCGATCGCCGACGCCGTCTCCACCGCGCGGCGGACCACCGTCCCCGACGGCGCGGACCTGGTCGTCGCCGAGCAGGCGCCGGGCGGCGCCGGGGTGAAGCTGTGGGACGGCGGAGCCCTGCCGCCGAAGGAGTTCGGCGACCTCGTCGAGAGCAGGCTCCGGCGGCTCGGTGGTGGCGGCCCCTCGGTGTTCGCGCTCGGCGCGGGCGGCGGCAAGGGCGGCTGGCTGCCGCAGCTGGTGAACCGGATCGACGTCCCGGTGCTCACCACCGACGCGACCGTGGTGCAGGGGCCGGACGGCGGGCTGCGGGCCGTGGACCAGGTCGTGGACCAGGACGGCGTGGTGCGCCACCGCCCGGCCGCGGACGGCTGGGTGCTGCACGAGAAGGGCGGGACCACCCGGCCCACCGGGCACGCCGACCTCGACGCCGCCGTCGCTTCGGTCTCCGCGGAGGGATCCCGGCGGCCGAACGGTTCGGCGGACGGTGCGACCGCGCGGGAGGACGGTGCCCCCGCGCACGACGGGGAGCGCGCCCTCGTCATGGGTGACGAGGACGTGGCGATGCCGGACCTCGGCGCGCCGCACGTCGACGAGCGCGCCCAGCTGGTCGACCGGCTACAAGGCGCCGTTCCGCAGCTGCAGCGCCACCTCGCCGTGCTGCCACCGGAAGCGCTGCCGAACGGGGTGCTCCCGCAGCTGCGCCAGCGGGCCGCTGCCTGGGCGCAGGGTCTGGACGCCCAGACGTTCTCCCAGGTCGACCTGGACCGGTTGCGCGAGCGGGTCGGTCAGGCCGAGCAGCTGCTGCAGAACATCCGCGGCGTGCGGGCCCGCGGCCTCGCCCAGCAGCTCCAGCAGGCGCAGGCGATCGCGCAGTCCGGGGCCTCGCCGGTCCAGTTCCACCCGGAGGGCATCAGCGGCGGCGCCTCCGCGCGGCCGGACCTGCGCGTCGGGCTGGAGGTCGAGTTCCAGCTCCACGGCGAGAACTTCGACGCCCGCGTCGGTGCCCTCGGTGACGCCCTGCACCGGCAGGGAATGCTCGCCACGCCGTCCATGGTGGACAAGGGCGAAACCGGAATCTCGAACGACGCGGGCAAGTGGGCGCTGGCCGAAGAACCGTCGGACGAGCAGGCCGTCGAACTGGTGTCGCCGATCCTGCGAACCGGCGAACCGGGCGGCACCGCCTGGACCGAGCTCGGTGCGCTGCTCGACACCGTCAACCAGGCGCAGGGCGACGCCGGCCGCACCGGCGGGCACGTGAACCTGAGCTTCGACCGGCCGATGACGCCCGCCGAGTACCACCGGCTCGCACAGCTGATGAAGGCGCACGAGGCGGTGCTGTACCGGCTCGGCAACTACCCGGGCGGCGGCGCGCACCGCGAGACCCACGAGGTCGGCCCGAACCCGCTGCCGGCGCGCCCGAGTGCGGAGCTCACCTTCGCCGACGTCCAGGAGCTCAACTGGGGCCGCGAGGATGCGATCAACTTCCTGCACGTGGAGGACACGCCGCAGGACCGCGTGGAGTTCCGCCTCTGGTCCGGCAGCACCGATCCGGCGTACTGGCAGGTCCGCACCGAGCTGAGCGCCGCGATGCTGGCCGCCGCCCAGGACCCGTCGATCCAGCCGCGGCTGGACCGGCTGATGGCCGACCCGCAGCTGCTGGGCCGCGGGTCCGCGGAGCTGCCGGACCTGCTGAACCTGCTGGAAATGCTGCCGATGAGCGAGGAATCGCAGCGGCAGGCGGTGCAGCTGTTCGCCGCGACCGAGCCGTGGCGCAACACCGGCACCAACGACCCGGTCCTGCGCTCGGAGTCGATCAGCCTCGGCGGCGGCGGGATGTACTTCCCCGGCCCGCGCACCGCGACGCCGGACGCCGTCTCCGCCGCCCGCGACGTCGTGCTGCCGGACGGGGCGGGCCTGGTCGTGGCCGACCTGACGCCGGACGGCTCGCACGTCGCGCTGTGGGGCGGCGGCACCGCCACCCCCGAAGCCTTCGTCGAGGGCATCGCCACCCGCCGCGGCATCGGCATGGAGCAGCCCGTCGTGTTCGCCGCGTCCGGTGCCGGGCACTCCCCGGTGCTGGCCGCGCTGGTCGAGGAGTCCACGCACCCGGTGCTGGCCACCGAGAGCGGGGTGGTCCGCACCCCGGACGGCGGCCTGCACGCCGGTCGGATGGTGCCCGGCCCGGACGGCACGCTGACCTTCCAGCCCGACCCCGCCGGGTGGACGGTGCACCACCGCGGCCGGGAGACCTGGTCCACCGGCGCGTCCGAGATGACCTCGGCCGTCGACGTGCTCTACAACGACGGCCGCTACGACCCGAACGCGGACTCCGACGCCGGATCCGGCATGGAGATGGGCGGCGGCGACCGCGCCGAGGGCCCCGCGGCCGGTCGCGGCAAGGACCTCACCTTCGCCGACGTGGACTTCGTGCCGCTGCTCGGGGGCAAGGACGGCGAGGTGATCGGCGTCGGGTTCCCGCGCAGCGACGCGGAAGCCGAGATCATGCGGCACGCCTTCGAGTCCGGCGCGGGGGAGAACGCGGCGCGGCTCTACGGCGCGCCCGCCGGCGGCGACAACTACGTGGCGGCCCCGCACTTCAGCGACGGCCGCTTCACCGTCCGGGACAAGAGCGGCGAGCTGCACCGCCTGGACCCGGACCAGATGAGCAGGCTGCTGCTCAGCACGGGCCGTCCCGGTCCGGAGTGGACGCAGAACACGAACCTGCTGTGGCTGAGCTGCCGCCTCGGCGAGGCCGAGCCCTCCGTCGGCGCCGGGCTGCACTCGCTGCTGTCCGACCATGTCGGACAGCAGTACGTCCCGCACGGCAGGCCGGAGATCTTCGAGGGCGGCCGCACGCGGCTGCTCGGCTCGCAGGACGTCTCCCGCCTCGGCGACCCGGAGAGCGTCCACACCTCCGGCGACCAGGACGCCACCGGCACCGCCGCCCCGGACGGCGAGCGCAGCGTCCGGATGCTCGACGACGCCCGAGGCAGGCTCGACCCGCTGGTGGGTCTGGTCGCCGACGTCCGGCGGAACCTGAACGCGCTGCCGCCGGAGGCGATGCCCGAGGCGCGGCAGCAGGTCACCGGGTGGACGAACTCGCTGGAATCGCTCAACGCCCTGTCCGACACCGCGCTGCGCGTTTTCGAGAGCTCCGCGCGCGAACTGGCCGCGCAGGTCCGCGACGCGCGCGTCCGGAACATCGGCGAGATCTTCCGCGGCGCCGAGCAGGCCCGCGCCGACGGCGCCCGCGAACCGGTCTTCCACCGCGACGGCGTGCCGGGCGGCGTGAGCTCCCGGCCCGGGGTCAAGGTCGGGCTGGAAGTCGAGTTCAAGTTCCTCGGCACCGACAACGACGGCGCCACCGCCAAGGTCACCGGACTCGGCGCCCGGTTGCAGGAGGCGGGGCACTCCGAGTGGCATCCGGTCGTCGCGGAGCCCGTCAGCGAAGCGCGGCCGGAACCGATGAGCCCGGACTCCGACAGCGACTCGTCGCGCTGGTCCTCCAGCGAGAGCGAGGAGCTGGAGTCGAACGTGCTGGAGGTGCTGCCCGACCCGAACGCGAAGATCGTCCGCGAGCTGCACGACCGGGGCAGGTGGGCGCTGGTGCAGGAGACCGCCCACGACTACGGCGCCGAGCTCGTCTCGCCGATCCTGCGGCAGGACCGGCAGCCGGAGATGTGGGCCCAGCTCGACTCGATCCTGCGCGATGTCGAAGCGGTCGACGGCAACGCCGACAGCACCGGCGGCCACGTCAACCTGAGCTTCGACGAACCACTGACCCCGCGCGAGCACGTGCGGCTCGCCCAGCTCGCGAAGAGCTTCGAAGCGGTGCTCTACCGGCTGGGCAACTACCCGGGTGGCGGACAGCGCGCGCTGCACATGGTCGGCCCGAACCCGATCCCCGCCGACCCGGCGAAGATCACCACGCCGGAGCAGGTCAGGTCGCTCAGCCGGGACCGCTACGACGCGATCAACTTCAAGCACGTCGAGGGCGGTCCGGCGGACCGGGTGGAGTTCCGGTTCTGGTCGGGCAGCACGAAGGCCAGCGTGTGGCAGGCGCACGTGGAGCTCAGCGCCGCGATGCTGGCGGCGGCGAAGGACCCGTCGATCCAGCCGCGGCTCGACGCGCTCCAGAACGCCCCCAAGCTCGTCGGCCGGAACACCGGTGCCGCGCTGCCGGACCTGGTGGAGTTCCTGGAACTGCTGCCGATGAGCCCGGAGTCGCAGCGGCAGGCCGTCGAGCTGTTCGCGCTCAACGACCCCTGGCGGCACACCGGCGAGAACGACTCCCACCAGCGGATCGTCACCGTCAGCACGCCCGATGGCGGGCTGATGTTCCCGACCCCGCGGCACTCCATCGAGGCCGCGGTCCGGGCGGCCCGTGACCAGCAGCCCTACCCCGACGTCGACCTCGTGCTGGGCGAACTCGATCCGCACGGCCGGGGGCTGATGCTGTGGAACGGCCAGTTCCTCTCCGGGCCGGAGCTGATCGAGACGATCGCCTCGCGGCACTTCGGTGCTCGCCACGGCATCGTGCTGGCCATCTCGGGCGTCGACCAGGCGCCGTGGTTCCGGGACCTCTTCGAGCCGGAGAACTTCCAGAACGAGGCCGTGCTGACCGCCGCCAACGTGCTGTGGCTGCCCGACGGCAGGCTCGTCGCGGGCGTGTTCACGCAGGGCCCGGACGGCCGGGTGCTGGTGGCGCCGGACCCGCGGGGCTGGGTCATGCACGGCGACTACATCGGCGACTCGATGACCCCGCCGGACCAGACGGGCCGCGCGGACCTCGGCGAAGCCATCCAGGTGATGCAGCGCAAGCTGGGGCTCGACCAGCCGCAGGACGGGCCGGGCCACGCGGCCGACCAGCACGCCGGCGGTGACCGCGGCCTCGTCATGGGCGACGACCCGGCACCGGCCCTGCCGCCGGAGATCGCCCCGCTGGTGGACCAGGCGCAGCGCACCCTCGGCTCGCTGCAGCGCAACCTCGACGCCGCCCCGGTCGGCGAACCGCGGTTCGACCAGGCCAGGGAACGACTCGCGAGCTGGCAGCAGGCGCTGCGCAGCGACGACCTGCCGCGCGCCACCCCGGACGAACTGCGGGCCTTCGACGTGGACGCCCGCGTCCTGCTCGGCGAGGTCCGCGCCGAGCGCACCGCGCGGCTGGAACGGCTGCACGAGGAGGCGAAGGCCCGCGCCGACGAGGGCGGATCGCCGATCGTCTTCCACGAAGGCGGCGTGCCCGGCGGCGTGACCTCGCGACCCGGGGTGAAGCTCGGTTTCGAGGTCGAGTTCAGCCTCCCCGAAGCCGGTTTCGAGAACGGCGTGCGCGAGCTGTTCACCGACCTCAAGGACGGCGGCCACACCCAGCAGGACGGCACCGGGTTCCCGCTGCCCAAGCAGGGCGGCGACATCGTCAAGCGGGCCAACGACGCCCACGGCTGGGCGATGGCCGACGAGGCGTCCTTCCCCGCCGGCGTCGAGCTGATCTCGCCGATCCTGCGGCCCGGCGACGACGCGGCCGTCTGGCCCGGGCTCGCCGACGTGCTCGGGCTGGTCAGGGACCACGGCGGCAACGCCGGGGGCACCGGCGGCCACGTCAACCTGAGCTTCGCCGAGCACCTCACCCCGCAGCAGTACGTGCGGCTGGCGCAGCTGACCAAGGGCTTCGAATCGGTGCTGTTCCGCCTCGGCAACCACACCGACGGCAGCGGCGACCGCAGCCTGGACTACGTGGGCCCGAACCCGCTGCCGGTGGACCCGGCCTCGGTCTCCGCGGTCGGCGACCTGCACGTGCTCAACCAGGGCGCGCAGCGGCAGGCGAAGTACGACGCGGTCAACTTCCGCAACATCGAGGGCTCGGCGAGCGACCGCGTGGAGATGCGGTTCTGGGCGGGCAGCCTCGACGAAGCCGAGTGGCAGGTGCGCGCGGAACTCACCGCCGCGATGGTCGCCGCCGCGCAGGACCCGACGATCCACGCGCGCCTCGACGAGCTGATGTCCAGGCCCGCGCTGCTCAACCACGGCAAGGCGGACCTGGCGCAGCTGCAGGAACTGCTGGAACTGCTGCCGCTGAGCCCCGAATCCGAGGCGCAGGCCGTCCAGCTGTTCGCGCACACCGAACCGTGGACCCTGGACGGGACGAACGACAGCTACGACCGCGCGCAGAGCATCACGCTGCCCGGCGGCGGGCTGTACTTCCCGAACCCGCGCAACTCCGTGGCTTCCGCCGTGCAGGTGGCGCGGCGGCTGCCGAACCTGCCGGACACCGACCTGGTGCTGGCGACCCTCGCCCCGGACAACCCGGACCTGGTGCAGCTGTGGGACGGCGAACCGGTGGACGGCACCGGGTTCGTCTCCTCGCTGAAGGAACGTGGCATCGGCGGCGAGAACCCGATCGCGCTGGCCGTCTCCGGGGTGCTGCAGCCGGACCCGGACGTGACGCACGAGGGTCCGGACCCGTTCGCGGAGGACGTGGAATCCGACTGGGTCAGCGACCTCGTCGTGGACAACACCGTCTACGCGGCCTCGAAGGTGGCGCTGACCCCCGACGGCAGGCTGCTCGCGGTCCGCGAGGTCGTCCGCGACCGGGACGGCACCATCCGGTTCGAGCCGGATCCGCGCGGCTGGGTCGTGCTGGAGGAAGGCCACTCCTACGCCACCGGCGAGTCCGACCTGGCGACGGCGCTGGAGACCGCGCGGGACGCCGAGGGCGAGCTCGACCCGGAGTTCGCCTCGAACCGCGACGAGGACTCCGACATCGACATGTCCGACGACGCGTCCGAGGGCTCGCGCGGCGACGAGGACGCCGACGGCGAGACCGACCCCGACTTCGTTTCCGACCGGAACGCCGACTCCGACGTCGACATGGACGACGCCTCGGACGGTTCCCGCTCCGACGAGGACGCCGAAGGCGAGATCGACTGGGACCACTACCGGCAGCACGCGTCCGGCAACCCGGTCCAGAGCACGGCGCGTCCCGCCCCGGCCCCGCAGGGCGACCTGTTCGACGGTGGTTTCCCCGACTCGTTCGGCGAGCAGTTCTGGGAGCAGTTCGCGCAGGACGACCCGTTCGGGACGAACTGGGGCGAGTTCGGCGACTTCGGGACGCTGCCGCCGACGGACGACGTCAACGCCTGGCTTCCGGGCCTCGACGCCCTGGTCGACGACGCGCGCGTCGAGCCCGTCAGCCGCTGGTCGACGCTGCTGGAGTCCTCCGGCGACGGCGCGCTCCCGCCGGAGGCCGTCCGCGAACTGCACGGCGACACCGCCCGCACCCTGGCCGCCGAACTCCTGGAAGTGGCCGCCGGGAAGCGCGAACCGTTCGAGATCCACGTCGTCTCGCACAGCGTCGACGAGAACCCGGCCACCAACGCGCGGCGCAGCGACGAGGTCGTCTCCCGGCTCACCGCCGCCCTGGAAGCGGAGCTGGCGGCCGCCCAGCCGGACGTGCCCGCCGAGCAGCGGCGCGCGCTGCACGACCTGAACGTCCCGCTCGTGGTCGAGCGCGAGTACTCGCTGCTGGACTCGGCGGGGGTGACGACCGCGCCGGTCACCGACTACGCGAAGCCGTGGAAGGCCGACTCCGAACCGTCCGTCGAGGACCCGGCCTGGCGGCGCGCCGAAGTCACCCGCGCCAGCTGGTTCGACCCGCACTGGGGCAGGTTCGAACCCTCCGACTGGGAGCACCTGCGGCGGCCCATCCCGGACGGCACGGTGCGCACCGAGGACGCCATCGGCACCATGGCGGCGACGGTCGCGCCGCGGGCCGCGTCCCTGGACGGCGCCGCGTTCGCGTTCGGCCCGAAAACGGTGACCACGCAGATCACCTACGACTTCCAGCGCATCGAGGTCCGGCCCGGCCGGTTCGTGCAGGAGCTCACCTACCGCCCGTACCTGGACACCGACTCGTTCCTCGCTCCGGCCCGCGAAGCCGCGAACCGCGACCGGGAGCTGCTGGAGGCGAAGCAGGAGGTCCTCAAGAGCGACCGGCTGATGGTCGAGATCCACGAGGCGGCGAACCAGCCGGAGGAGGCCGCGTCCGCCCGGGCCACCGCGGACTTCACCCAGCTGGAGGTCGACGGGCTGCAGCGGAAGGCGGACGCGTCCACCGCCGAGCTCGCCCGCCAGGAAGCGCGCGTCGAAGCGCTCAAGGACCGGGTCCGCGCCCAGGTCGCCGAGAACCCGTTGCAGGGCCGCCGGATGGCCGTGTCCGGCGACCAGTTCCACGCTCGCATCGAGTTCGCCACCGATCCGTCCGCCGCGCACCAGGTGGTGCGGGTCGGCGAGAAGGTCCGGGCGAACCAGTTGCTCTGGGACATCGACATGACGGGCAAGATCGGCGAGCACGAGTGGTTCCACTCCTACGGCCTGCCCGACGAGTACGCCGACCTGAACGGCTACGACCGGGGGACCAGGGACTTCGGCGGCGAGCAGATCCGGGACTACCAGATCCGGCTGCACCTGGACGAGGCGCACCTCGCCGAACACCGCACCAAGATCGCGGAAGAGGCGGAGAAGAAGGCCGACGGCGCGGAGTTCACCGCCGCCGCCGACGAGTTCAACGCGCGAACGATGCCCGCGGCGCGCGACGAGCACGGTGCTCCGATGTACGACGCCGCCGCGCTGCAGCGCCAGGCCGAGAGCTCCCGGGAGAACGCGCGGCGGCTGCGCGCCGAAGCCGACCGCGCGCGGCAGCGGGTGGACGAGGTCGCCCAGGATCTCGCCGAGCTCAAGGAACGCGCCACCCGGGGCGTCCGCGAGCTGTTCGACCCGAGCCGGATGCACCCGAAGGCGCGGTACGGCGTCGAGGTCTCCTTCGTCGACGAGCCGTTCTACGCGCACAAGAAGCTGAAGGTCAGCGACGCCGCCGACGTCGCCACCACGGACACCGAGCACTGGGGCAGCTCCGACGACGCCGCGGCCGCCGCCGAGCACGTCGCCGCGCACCTCGGGCTCACCCCGGACTTCGTGTCCGCGCTGCGCTCCGGCGACGCCGCCGAGCTGCGACAGCTCCCGCGCGACGAGCGGCGCGTCGTCAACCGCGCCGACCCGCCGCTGCCCATCGACACCGCCACCGGGGTACGGCACCCGCGCCGCAACGCCTACATCGACGACGGCGGCCTGATGGGCCAGCAGGTCGGCGAGCTGCTGCCCCGCCACCTGTGGCGCATCGAGCAGATCGCGCGGGCGTCCGGCATGCGCCCCGACGTGGTGCAGCCCGGCCCGGAGCGCGTCGCGCGGCGCCTCGAATTCCTGCTCGGCGGGCCCGAGGTGCAGCCGGACCTGGTGCTGGGCGAGCTGCGCGACCTGGTCGGCAACCAGGCGGGCATCGACGCGGTGCGGGAGCGGTTCGGCCGGGACGGCGAGACCTCGTTGGACGAGCGGATCAAGTCGGCGCTGCCCGAGGCCGACGCGAACCGCGCCGAGCGCTACCTGAGCGGCTACTCGCAGGAGGTCCTCGACTTCGAGGACTTCCTCGCCGCGGAACCGCTGCCGGAACTGGACCTCGACGGGCTCGGCGATCTCGACCTGTTCGGGAACCTGGACGGGACCGGCACCGGCACGGGCGGGGTGTTCGACCCGTTCACCACCGACCCGCTGGGCACCGACCCGTTCACCACCGGGAACATCGGCGACGGGACCACTGCGAACCCGGACCTGTTCGCCGCGCTCGACGTGAACGCGATCGACTTCGGGAACCTCGGCGACTTCGACGTGAACGCGCTGGTCGACCTGGCGAACCCGGTCGACTCGGCTAACCCGGGTGACCCGGCGAATCCGGTCGACCCGGCTAACCCGGTCGACTGGGGCGCCCTGGGCGATCCCGCGACCTGGGGCGACCTCGGGAACCTGGACGGCATCGGACTCGCGAACCCGGCCACCGACGGCGCCGGGAACCCGCCGCAGGGCGACCAGATGCCGGGCCCGGACTTCACCGCCGCCTCGCACGGCACCTTCGCCGCGGGCGACCCGTTCGCCGCGCTCGGCGACCTGCCGCCTGCGGACCCCGAGCTGCTGCGGATGCTCGGCGACCACGGCGACGTGGAGATGGCCGACGCCCGGACCGACGCGCCGCAGCGCGAGCCCGCCGAGGGCACCGGGCAGGACCGGCAGCCGTCCGCCCCGGCCACGGCCCCGCCGCCGGACCCGCGGTTCGACCCGCGCCTGCTCGAATCCGGCACCGAGCGCTCCGGCATCTCGCCGGACCTGCGCGCCCGGCTCGACTCCGCGCCGGTGCAGCAGCGCGGCCGCATCCGCGAGCAGCCCGACACCGACGTGGTGCAGCGCTCCGCGTTCGAGGTGCGCCGCGCGGTGTCCTCCGACGGCGTGCTGGTCAGCGAGGCCACCGTGCGCATCCGGCAGCAGAGCTCGCTGCCGCGCACCGCGGCCGACGCGGACTGGGCGCGGATGGTGCACGACGTGGACCGGCGGTTCAACCGGCCGAACCTGGTGCTGCCCAACGGCGACGTGCTCCGGGTGCGGGTGCTGCGAGCGGGCCCCGGCGAGGAACCACACCACTCGGTGACGCTGGACGCCGCCGGCCGCGGCGACCAGACCTCGTGGACGTTCGGCGACCCGAACCGGCTGCGCGCCATCGGCTCCATGCTGGGCCTGCCCGTCGAACCGGACACCGCGGGCAGCCTGATGGGCGTCCCGGACGAGGCCGGCAACGCGGGCCTGCGCACCCGGCACGCCGAGGTGCTCGGCCAGCACATCGGCGAGGTCCCCGCGCACTCGCCGGAGTTCCAGGAACCGCGCCTCGCCGAGAGCCAGGGCCCGGCCGCGCGGCTGCGCGCCGCCGCCCACCTGATGCGCAGGCACCTGAGCACCAGCGCGCACCGCTTCACCGGCGACCAGCTGGAGCGGTTCGCCCAGGTCGTGCGCGCCGCCGATGCGCCGTCGCTGAGCGGGGTCCCGCTGCACGGGCTGCGCGCCGCCGCCGACCGGGCCGAGCAGGCCGTGCAGCAGATCCGCCGGGTCGTCGCCGACGAGCTGCGCGGCGGCTACGAGCGGGCGCGCCTCGACGCCGACAACGGCCTCAACCCGATCACCTTCCACGTGGATGGCGTTCCCGGCGGGGCCAGCTCCCGGCCCGACGTCCGGTTCGGCTTCGAGCTGGAGATGCAGTACCAGAACACGGTGGAGGGCCTGCAGGAGGCGGGCAGCGAGTCCGCCTACCTGTCGCAGTGGTCCAGCAAGCGCGCGAGCAACGCCGACCCGGGATTCCAAGCCCAGCTGACCGGTCTCGCCAGCGAACTCCGGCAAACCGGTTTCCTGCCTCCGGAGCAGACCGAACGCCCGTTGCTCGATCCGGAGGACGAGCGGGTCGGGCAGGCGCGCGATGCCGGCAAGTGGGCGCTGGTCGAGGAGACCGCGCACGTGCAGGGCTTCGAGCTGGTCTCGCCGATCCTGCGCCCCGGCGTCGAACGGGACACCTGGCGAGACATCGCCGAGCTGACGGGACTGCTGCAGCGGCACGAGGCGTCCGCCGCGAACACCGGCGGGCACGTCAACGTCAGCTTCCCGCAGCAGTTGACCCCGTCCGAGCACGTCCGGCTGGCACGGATCCAGAAGGGCTTCGAGTCGGTGCTCTACCGCCTGGGCAACCACCCGGGCAGCGCCAAGCAGCGGCTGCTGACCATGGTCGGCCCCGGCCCGCTGCCCGCCGACCCGTCCCAGGTCACCACCGCGAGCGAGGCAGGCGGGCTCAACCGGGACAAGGCCGAGGGCTTGAGCTTCCGGCACATCACCGGTGCGGACTCGGACCGGCACGAGTTCCGGTTCTGGGCGGGAACCCTCGACACCGGGGAGACCCAGGTGCACGCCGAGCTCAGCGCGGCCATGCTGCTGGCCGCTAAGGACTCGAGCATCGACCGGGTGCTGGACGCGCTCATGACCGAGCCGAACCTGCTGGGCCGCGCCCCTGCCGGGCTGCCCGAGCTCGCGGACTTGCTGGCGGTGCTGCCGCTGAGCCCGGACGCCCGCGAGCAGGTGGTGCAGCTGTTCGCCGCTACCCGGGAATGGGTGAACACCGGCAGCAACGACACCGAGCACCGGCTCCAGACGGTCGGAATCCCGCAGGGCGGGTTGCTCTACCCGGCTCCCGGCAGCTCGGTGCGCTCCGCGGTCGCCCAGGCCCGCAACCTCTCGCCGGAGTACCGGGACGTGGACGTGCTGATCGCCTCGGTGCGCCCGGACGACCACCGGATCGCGCTCTGGGACGGCGGGGTGCTGGAGCCCGCGGCGTTCATCGAATCGGCCACCAACCGCAACTACGGGCAGGACGTGCCCGGGGTCCTGGCCGTGTCGGGTGGCGGCAGGCTCGGTTGGTTGCCGGACTTGGTGGAAGCGACCGACTTCGGCATCATCACGACCGACGCGCAGGTACTGCATCTGCCGGACGGTCGGCTCATCGCCGGACACCCGGTGGTCGGCGACGACGGAACCGTGCGCATCCAGCCCGACCCGGCAGGCTGGACCAAGCACGATCACGAGGGCGCGCACCCCAGCGGACTCGCCGATCTGGGGGAGGCGCTCGCCCGGTTCGGCCACGACGGCGACCTGCCGGCGCGCCCCGAGCCGGGGCGGATCACCGAACCGCTGGCGGAGACCACCCGGCGCACGCGCCCGGCCGCGAGCCCCGACGACATGGACGTCGACTCCCCGGTCTACGAGTCGGCGCCCACCCCGGGCTGGACCGGGAACGCGCCCACTCCGGGCTGGAGCGGCGACGCCCCCACCCCGGGCTGGAACGACGCCGATTCGCTCCCGGACACCGCGTCCGTGCCGGACACCGAGCCGTGGGGCGGCACGCCGCAGCACGCGCCGACTCCGGGCTACGCGCCCACTCCCGGCTACGGCGACGCGCCGACCCCGGCCGCGGCGATGGACCTCGACCCGGACCAGCCGATGGCCTCCGTCGAGTCCGAGCCGCCGGAGGAGATGGTCGAGTGGGTCGGCCACTTCGACGACGCCGACCCGGCCCGGCTGCCGCAGGACGCCGCGCTGGAGCTGCGGGACGAGACCGCGCGCTCGCTGGCCACCGAACTGCTGGAGGTCGCGCGCGGCGAGCGCGCGCCCTTCGAGATCCGGGTGCACGGCTGGCACACCGAGGCGCACGGCCCCGAGGTGAGCGCGCAGCGCACCCAGGAGGTGCTCGACGGCCTGCACCGGTCGCTGGAAGCGCAGCTGGAAGCGCTGCAACCGGAACGGCCCGTCGCGGAGCTGACCGCTGCCCTGGAAGCGGTCCGCGTCGCCCGCGAATCGTCGCTGCCGCTGCACGAGCTCGCGGACGCCGTCGGCCCGCTGCGCGACCAGCTGCCGCAGGGCGAGACCCGCGCCGCGCTGGACGCCCTCGGCGCCGCCGTCCGCGACACCACGCAGCAGGCCGACGGAGCGCGGGACCGCCTCCGCACCGCGCTGTGGCGCGCCGCGAACGTGCTCGACGCCGAGGTCCGCGGCGCCCAGCGGCACACCCTCAGCAGCCTGGGCGTGCGGATCGGTGCCAAGAGCGCGCTGCGCGACGAGAACACGGTGCTGGTCACCAGCATCGAGACCGAGCTGTACGGGAAGCATTGGCAGGACGGCGTCGAACCGCCCGCCACCTCGTCCGAGTGGCGGCACACCGAGGTGCAGCACGCCTCCTGGTTCGACCCGCTGTGGAACAAGCTGGAACCGGCCGAGTGGCAGCACCTGCTCCGGCCGATCCCGGACGCGACGGTGGACTCCGAGTCGCTCGACCTGCAGCTGAGCAGCACGGTCACCAAGCCCGACCCGAGCACCGCGAGCACGGCGCTGCCGAGCGACGCCCGCCCGACGCTGGCGCTCGACGCCGAGTACCTGACCGGCGACATCGTCTACGACGTGCAGCGCATCGAGGTCAGCCCCGGCCGGACCCTGCAGCACCGCACCTTCAAGGCGTACCTGAACGCGGACGCCCTGCTCGCCCCGCACCGGGAGGCCGCCGGACGGCGCTCGCGGCTCGCCGACCGCGCCGAGCAGCGCGCGAGCACGCTGGACAACGCCGCCACCCTGCTGGAGCTCAGCGGCTCCCCGCACGACCCCGAGGTCCGCTCGGCGCGGGCGCAGGCCGACGCCGCGCAGAAGCGGGCGGAGCGGCAGCGCGCCAAGGCCGACGCCGCCGCCCGGGAGCTCGCCACCCAGCAGCAGCGCATCGAGGACCTCAAGGAGCGCGCGCTGCGCTCCGTCGACGAGATCCACAACACCGGCTTCCGGCTACCCGGCGGCGACCAGTTCCACGGCAGGCTCGAGTTCGTCGACGACCCGGCGCAGGCCCACCGCACCGTGGTGCTGTCCGACAAGGCCGCGATGGACCAGCTCAACTGGGACGTCAAGGACGACGGCAGCGGCGTCGCGCACGAGGTCGGGCACTTCTGGGGACTTCCCGACGAGTACCGGGCGCGGCCGAAGTTCGAGATGAGCGGCACCCGCGACTTCCGCGGCAAGGAGCTGCCGGTCTACACCGTCAAGGTCCACCTGGACACCGACCCGCTGCTGGAGCAGCACCAGGACCGCGCGGACAGCTTCCGCCGCGAGGCCGACGAGGCCAGGGACATCGCCGAGCTCGACCGGGCCGACGCCGACGAGCTCGAAGCGCACCTGATGGACGACGACTCCGACACCCCGCCGCCGGAGGTGGTGGAGGCCCGCGAGCAGGCAGAGAAGTCCCGCGACATCGCCGAGGTGCGCCGCCGGGAGGCCGAGGAGGCGCAGGAGAAGCTGGACGAGGTCCGCGCCGAGCTCGACGAGTTCCGGGAGAAGGCGGTCAAGGGCGTCGAGAACGGGTTCCACCCGAGCCGGATGAACCGCGAGGCCCGGTACTTCGTGGACCTGCAGTTCGTCGACGATCGGCGATCGGCGCACCTGAGCCGGGAACTGCACCCGGAGCGCGACGCCGAGCCGACCGCGGAGCTGTGGGAGGTCACCGACGGGCCGTCCCTGATCAACACGCGGATCGGCGCGCACTTGGGCCTCCCGCTGAACTACATGCACGCGCTGAAGAACGGCAAGACCGGCGATCTGCGCGCGCTGCCGAAGGACGAGCGGCGGATCTTCAGCCTCGACGACCAGAAGCTGCCGATCGACCCGATGACCGGCGAACCGCACCGGCGGTTCAACTCGTACGTCGACGACGACGGGCTGATGACCGGCAGGCAGCGGCTGTTCCTGCCGCGCAACGCCTGGCGCGTCGAGCAGGTCGGCTTCGACCTGGGCGTGCGGCCCGACATGCTGCAGCCCGGCCCGGTGCGGCTGGCGCAGCAGGCCGAGCGGCTGCTGTCGCGGACCGAGGCCGAGCACCAGCGCCCGCGGCCGCTGCCGAAGGGCCTCGACGAGGCCCCCGCCCCGCGCTACCGGCCGACCAGGCAGATGTCGCTGCTGGAGGAGTTCGCCGAGCTCTCCCGCAACCAGGACGGGCTGGACGCGGTCCGCGCCGAGTTCCACCGCGCCACCGGCGAGGACCTGGACCAGGTGATCCGCCGCGAACTCGGCCAGGGCGCGCTGGACCAGGTGCAGGCCCTCGTCGACGGCCCCGGCGACACCGCGATGTCCGACGCCGGTTCGCTCACCGAGCCCAACACCGAGCCCGAATCCGGGGACGAGTCGGGGAACGGCAGCCGCCCGTCCGGCGCCACCGGCGACCTCACCATCCCCATCCCGGACCGGCCGCGCCCCGTCGACGAGCCGGGCTACCCGCTGCCCGACGCGACCGCCGCGCCGGAGACCGAGCCGCTGCTGGAGCGGACCCACCAGGTCCAGGAACTGCTGCCGCGCAACGCGGTCCGCGCCGAGCAGCTCGACGGCACCGCGATCCGCGCCGACGTGCGCTCGGCCATGCTGCAGGCCGCGGTGCCGCCGGAACGCGCCGACCAGGTGCTGCACGGCCTGTCCGACACCGAGCTGAAGAACGGCTTCACCGCGCTGCACGGCGAAGGCCTCGTGGTCTCCTCCGGCATCGGCGAGGACGCCGTCGAAGTCCTCGTGCGCGCCCGGCTCGACGACGACAGCACCGGGGGAGAGCCGGCCCCGCCGACCACCGCCCCCGCGAAGAAGGGCAAGGAGAACAAGCTCGACAACGCCTCCGGCGGCTTCGGCAAGGTCAAGAACTCCTCGGACTCGCCGTCGATCCGCGACGACGGCTACGCCCACCGCGGCAGCATCCCGCTGCCGTGGCTGCCCGGGACGTCGATGCAGACGGCGCTGAGCCTGAAGGGCCTCACCCCGCAGCGCAGCTGGAGCAGCACTGACAGCTCCGAGTTCCAGCACGGCTCCAACGTGGAACCGGGCGGCAAGCGGATCCGCAGCCTGCACGACATGGCGCACACCGCCACCGTGCTGCGCAACGGCCACGCCGCGGTGCGGGTCAGCGGCTCGACGCCGGGCGCGGTCACGGTCAGCACCCCGAACTCGCTGCACGGCCTGCGGCCCACCGAGGACGCCGACGGCACCGCCGACTTCGGCGCCCCGCGCCCCGGCGACTCCACCCGCCTGCGCGGCGACCGCGCGCTGTTCGAGCAGGCCCGCGAGCTGGTGCACCGGCACCCGGACTGGGCGGGCAAGGCCGACGAGATCGGTTCCGCGCTGCGCGGCACCCTGCGCGGGCTGGTCAGCAGCACCTCGCTGAGCCGTCGCGGCGTGGACCTGCTCTCCGGCGGCACCCTCGTCGAGCAGCTGCGGACCGTCGGCGCCGCCGGCCGCGACCGCACCGCCACCGTGGAGCTCAAGGCCCGCCGCGGGGCGAACCGCGAGCACGTCACCGACGGCGACCTCGACGGCAAGATCGCCACCAAGTCCGGGCGCAAGGACGGCCACGCCGCCGAGCGCACCGTCGAGCAGCCGGTGGACCTCGGCGGCCGCGTCCGGCTCACCCAGAACGTCTGGGGCGACGACGCGGGCAACAGCATCGACGTGCGCGGCGCGGTGCAGGGCAAGCTCACCTCGCACGAGGAGCACGGCGTCACCCGCAACGACGACCTGCGCACCGAGCTGGCCTGGGAGCGCAAGGGCGCGCTGCACGTCGGGACCGCCGACCTCACCTACGACCTGCGGATCCGCTTCGACGACGGCGTCGTCGAGGACGGTTCGGTGGACGTGCCCGCCGGTGCCACCGCCTGGCGCGGGGAGAGCCCGGACGGCACCGCGCCCGAGTTCATCGGCGGCGACCCGTTCCCGCCGCAGCACGTCCTCGGCGCCGCCGAGACCCGCTACCCGAACGTCGAAGGCGTCGCCGCCGCGCTGCGCGAGATGCTGCCCGAGGGCGTGCTGCCGCCCGAGGACTCGGCGGGCACCGCCGAAGCGCACGCCACCGAGAACGCCGCCGTGCTCGCCGACGCCGTGTCGGAGAGCGGGTTCAGCAGCCGGTCCGCCGCGCTCAACGGGTCCGGCACGTCCTTCGTGCTCACCCGCGCCCGGCACGCGGTCTCCGGCGCCCCGGACGACCTGGTGGGCGTGCTGGTGGAGACGGTGCCGCGCGCCGACACCGGCTACGGCACCTTCCAGCGGTCGTCGCTGAGCTCGCCGACGACGCCGGACGCCCCGGGCTCGCCGACGACCGTGCCCGGCGCCGGCCTCGGTGGCGAGCTCACCGGCAGCACCGGTGTGCAGCACGAGACCGCCGCCAAGTCCGGCCGCACCCTCGGCGCCGGCGGTGGCCTGCGCGGGCGGGCGCCGTCGCTCGGCCGGTTCGGCGGGCTCGACCTCAACCTGCAGCGCAACGACAAGTCGGACACCGAGCGGGCCACCCTCACCACCGCGAGCGGGCTGGGTCGCGGGCGGGGCTGGAAGTCCGGCGACGTCGTCGCGCACCCCGAGCTCATCGACTACCGGATCACCGTGCACGGCGCGGAAGGCGTGCTCGCCGAGCGGATCGTCGAGGGCGGCCGGGCCACCACCTACGCGGGCGGGCTGCTCGACCCGGCCGCGCGCACCGGCGAGCCCGAGCCCGCCGCCCGGTACCAGCGGGTCGAGCACGACGCGCCGCGCAGGCCGGAGGGCTGGGAGCCCGCCGAGCTGCCCGAGAACTTCGTGCTGCACGGCCTCCAGCTGCCCGAGATCGACGGGTACCGGATCACCGAGGACGTGTTCGGCGGCTTCGGCGACAACAAGGTCATCGCCGCGCACCAGGCGCACTCCTTCGTCTCGCCGGAGGAGGTCGCGGTCAACTTCGACGCCGTGGTCACCGGCGCCTACGAGGGTTCGGTGCACCGCTACGAGCAGGGCGCGCTGCGGCCCACCGAGCAGCGCATCGGCGACCTCAAGCTGCACCTCGCGCTCAGCAACGCGCGGCCGAACGGCCCGGTGCAGCAGGTCGAGCTGACCTTCACCCGCAAGGTCACCGGTAGCACCGGGCACGGCACCGAGACCTTCACCGGCGGCGGCTGGACCGGCCGCGCCCGCATCGGCAACCCCGGCTCCGGCGCCTCCTCGTCCGCGACGCCGGTGCTCAGCGCGGGCGAGGCGGAATCCGGTTCGCACGGGCGGTCCGAGGCCCAGGAGTTCGAGCGCACCACCACGACCACCTACAAGGGCCCGGCCCAGCTGGTCGAGTACGACACCACCGCACTGCTCAGCGGCGGCGATCCGGACCGGCCGGACGCGGCCGTGCACCTCGAAGCGCACCGCACGGGCTCGGCGCAGCTCTGGGTGCCCGTCGCGGACCTCGCCAGGTACGGCCTCGGCCCCGAGCCGGAACCGGCAGGCGGCGCCGTAAACGCCCCGCCCGGCATCGACGCCGACGGCCACACCACCGCCACGGTCCGCCCCGAGGTCACCGCGCACCTGCTCAGCGGGATCAAGGACGTGCTCGCCGCGGTGCCGCAGCAGGACGTGCCGCGCAGCGCGCTGCGGCAGTTCGGCGACTACCTCACCTCGCTGGCCCTCGGCGACGCCGAACGCCTCGCCGGACAGGACGTGTACCGGCAGAGCGCCCGCGACGTCGCCCCGAGCGGCTTGCAGGCGCTGCTGTCCGACCTGCGCGGCCCCGGCAAGCACTGGACCGCCTCCGTCCCCGGCCCGCTCGGCACCGTCGACGTCTCGTTGACGCTGAAGGGCGAGCAGGGCCCCGGGAGGTTCGACGGCGTCGAATCCGGGTGGAGCGAGAAGCACGAGACGAAGACGACCTCCTCGACCACCGAGACCGGCAAGACCGGGCACCAGCGCAAGGCCCAGCCGATGGTGCTGCTGCGCGGCGGCGGCGAGGAGCAGCACCGCCGCGGCGCGCTGCTCGGCCAGGTCGGGCTGACCTCGAAGTCCAGCGACAAGCACGTCGAGACGCACAGCAGCGACAACACCCGCACCTACTCGGCCAAGAGCGACTTCGCGACGTTCGGGCACGACCTGGACCTGCGGCTGGAGGTGCGCAAGACCGCGCACGCCAACCGCACCCCGAACACCCTCACCGGCGGCCTCGCGGACCGGGGCGCCCCGGCGAGCACCGGCGAGACCCTGGTGCTGCCGACGCTGCGCGACGCGGTCCGCACTCGCGTCCCGGTCGGCGAGCTCGGGTTCGGCGAGCACCAGCCGGGGCGGATCGACGAGCTCCCCGAGGTCAGCCACGTCGTCGCGAACTCCGACGACGTGCACCGGGTCGTGCGGGACGTGCTGGACGGAACCCCGGGCGCCGATCCGGACGCGGCGCCGCCGGTGCCGGAACGCGCCACCTGGACCCGGCACGGCCTGCTCACCGGGACCACCACCAGCGCGCTGTCCGCGCACCTGCCCGCGGCGATGCGCGCGGACGGCTACCGCATCGGCGGTCTCGACCACGACGGCCACGCCGCCGAGAACACCCCGCACCCGCTGGAATCGGTGCTGCTCACCGCGGAGCTGGACGACGCGCACGTGGTGCCGACCGGGGACGACGCCGGGCTCACCACGAAGGACTCGCAGACCACCGCGATCAAGGAGCAGCACAAGGAGGGCCCGGGCGTCGGCTTCACCGGCCGCGTCGGGCTGGACTCGCTGGCCGACCCGCGGCAGGCCGTGGACGCGTCCGGGGCGAACTACCGGCAGTCGCCGCAGGTCTCGCTGCCCGGCCCGAGCTACTCGTGGCAGCGCACCTCGGCCGCCGACGGCAAGTTCAAGGACGCCCAGTCCGAGCAGCGCTCGGCGGGCGAGACCTTCCTGGTCAACGCGATGGCGAATTGGACCCTCACGCCGCGGTACCGGGCGGGCGCGCCCGAGGGCTGGGGCGAGCCGCGGCACGCCCGCGACCGGGTCTACGTGCACACCGACCGCGCCGGGCTGCTGAGGATGGGCCTGACCCCGCCGGAGCCGATCGCGGTCCCGCGGATCGAGGAACCCGCCGAGCAGGCGGGGACCACCGAGGACGGCGCGACCGGGCAGCGCACCCCGGACCCGAGCCCGACGCCGCAGCCCGCGCCGACCCCGGACGCGATCCCCACCCCCGACCCGATGCCGTCCCCGATGTCGGAGCGGGACGCCGCACCCGCGGAACGCGCTGAGCCGCGGACCGCGCTGGACGACTTCCTGTTCCCCGCCGAGCCGGAACCGGTGGAACCGGCGGCCGCGCCCCGCGCCGAGCCCGACGCGGACGAGGCGGCCGGGTCCGAGGACGGCGCCGCCCGCGACGAGTCCGATGTGGACACGGAGTCGCGGACCGACTCCGACTCGGATTCCGGCTCCGAGTCCGGCAGCGACCGGTCGTCCGAGCGCGACTTCGACGACGCCCGCACCGACATCACCGAACCCGACGAGGGCCCGGACCCGCGGGCCGAGGTGCGGGAGCGGGCGCAGCGGGCGCAGGACGCGCTGGGCAAGATGACCGAGCGGGCCTTCGAGGAGCTGTTCGTCGAGGCCCGCGGGATCGTGCAGCCGCTGCACCAGGTCCCGGTCGTGCTGGACTCCCCGAAGCCCGCCGAGGCGCGGATGCGCGCGCTGATGGACGACGTCACCACCCTCGTCGCCCGCGAGCTGCAGGAGAAGGGCCCGGACGCGGCGACCGCGCTGGCCCGGGAGCTCGCGGACGAGCTCGGCACCCACCGCACCGAGGGCCTGATCGGCGGCGGCCGGTTCGGCGCGGGCCCGCTGGAGGCGCTGCCCTCCGCGATCCCCGAGCACGCCGAGGCCGGACCCTCCGGCACCACTCGCGACCGCTCCGCCGACTCCCGGCCGAGCACGCACCTCGACGCCGAGCCGGAGCGGGGCGCGGAGAGCTCCGCCGAACGCGACGACGAGGTCTCCGGCGGCACCGAGCAGCGCGGGACCGAGCAGGACGGGACCGAGCAGGACGGGGCCGCCGGGTCCGCCCGCACCGAGCAGGACGCCGCGGACCGCTCCGCTGAGCTGGACGGCGAGTCCGCGGACCGCTCGGCCGACGCCGACGCGGCCGACCGCGGCACCGACGCCGAGCAGGTCCGCGACGAGTCCGACCGGTCCCGCGACGAGTCCGACCAGAACCGCGAGGAGGCCGCCCGCGAGGACGCCGCCGCGGCCGCCCCCGAGCGCCGCAAGCGGCTGCGGCTGCCGAGCTACCTGTCCCGCGGCCGCGGCCTCGGCGCGGGCGTGCAACTCAGCCGCACCGAAGGCGCCGACCAGGTCGTCAGGGCGGTGACCAAGTCCGTCGGCGGCACGCCGAAGAAGAGCGAGATCGACGCGCTCGGCCACGCCGTGCGCAACGAGTTCGGTTCCTTCCTCGGTGACGGCCGGGTCGTGTCCGTCGGCAAGGAGCGGTTCCGCATCACCGCCGATCTGGACTGGTCGGGCCGGACCCCCGCCGAGGCTGCGGCGAGCTCGAACGCGGCGAGCACCGGCGGGTCCACCGGCTCGAAGGCGGCCACCAGCACCGGCCGAACCCCGATGTCGCGCTGGTTCTTCTTCGTGCCGACGGTCCCTGGCATGTTCGTCATCGGTGCGGTGAACGTGCCGACCGACGTCGGTTTCTCCCGGTCGAACTCGCGGGAGAACTCGCAGAGCACCCGGATGACGGTGGCGCTGCCGGAGACGGTCGCCGACGGCGCGTCCGGCTACCGCGGCATGACGGCGCAGCGCGTCCCCGCCACGTTCACGATCAACCGCCTCGATTCGGCGGGTGACCCGACCTTGCCCACCACGTTCGTCGGCAGGACGCCGGGCGCGGACCCGGTGGCCGTGGAGCTCAGCGTCCCGGTCGGCCTCGGCGGCGAGGGCCGCGAGGTGGCGGTGCCGGAAGCGCTGCCGCCGTCGGTGGTGGAGAACGCCGACGTCCGCGGTCAGGCCCGCGGCCGCTACCGGGGCAAGCGGTTGGCGCGGCGCTTCGGTCGCGACGACGGGATCTTCGAGCAGGTCGCCGCGCACCTCGGGAAGCTGAGCGAGGACGGGCAGAACACGCTGCGCTCCTTCCTCGGCTCCGCGAACGTGAAGCAGCGGCTGCCGGAGATGGCCGTGACCCCGGAGCAGGCGGCGAAGGGCCGCGGCTGGATCCAGTCCGACGCGCTGCTGCCCGGCGGCAACCCGCTGAAGCGGCTGCTGCCTGGCCACACCCGCGCGGTGCAGATGCGATTGGTCGCCCGCAAGGTCGCCTACGAGCAGACCATCGAGGGCGCGCACTACGCGGAGGTCCGCACCGAGGGCTCCAGCACCAGCAGCGCCAACGCCACCGCCCGGGACGGCAGCGGTTCGCTCACCGCGGGCCCCGGCTACGACGTCGGCGTGGTCTCGGCCGCGGCCGGCGTCAACGTGGCGCTCGGCGGCGGGCACGGCCGCACCCAGGAGTACGGCCGCAGCACCGGATCCGAGCAGGGCAGCTCGCACACCGGCGACGTGGTGCGCTACCGCACCGTCTACGACCTGCAGGTCCGCAAGCCCGGCGACTCGCCGATCACGTTCGCCGAGGCCGTCGAGGCCCACCAGCTGGCCCGCCCGGAGGACGCGGGCGCGGCGGGCATCACCGCGGACGGCACCACGACCGCACCGGTCGGCAGGCAGGAGGTCGCCGACGCGGCGGCGTCCGCCGCGCTGGACCACAACGCCGCGAGCGAACTGCTCAGCAGGATCATGCGGGACTCGGCGGCGGAGCTGCCCGGCCACCACCGGTGGAAGTGGCGGGACACGTCCTTCGTCACCGAGTTCGACGACCCGAAGCTCTCGCACGGCATCGACGGCAAGGGCGAGCGCAAGCTGGCCCGCGGCGAGCAGATCCACGAGGCCGTCTCGCCGGAGCAGCTGGTGCGCCGGGCGCCGGACATGGTCGCCGACCGCCCGCTGCACCTGGACCTGCAGCCGGAACCGGGCCGCGGCAACGACTACCGCGCCTCGTTCCAGGTGAAGGCGGAGCTGCAGGGCGAACTCCGCCCGCTCGGGCCCGCCGAGGGCACGCCCACCTCGGTGGCGCTCACCGAGTCCGAGTCCGGTTCGCACGCCAAGTCGCGCAGCTGGTCGCTCGGCGGCGGCGTCGTCGCCCGGCTGTACACGGCGCTGCACGGCACGGGGATGATCACGACCCAGCACAAGGGCGGCTACTCCCGCACCACGGGCACCGAGCTGGGGCAGCGCGCCGACAGCTCTACCGGCGGCGTCCGCGGCGGCACCCTCGACGGGTCGGGCAACGTGCGTCCGGAGCCGATGCAGCGCTACGCGGCGACGGTGAAGCTGACCACCACCGGCCAGCACTGGTCCCGGGCGAACGAGCTGGTGCGCGGCGTGACCTTCGGCTCCCGCGGCCTGGACACCCCCGAGCTGCACGACCTGCGGATCGTCGACGAGTCGGCGGCGGCCGAGGGCCGCGAGCCCGGCACCGTGACGGTGGACGTGGTGGTGGAGCTGCCCGCCTCGCACGGTCCGCTGCGGCTGGAGGTCGCCCCGGAGAACCGGACCGAGCTGGCCGACGTCTCGATCAACCGCAGCGCGGAGCTGCGCCGCGGCGCCTCCCGCAAGCTGGACGGGCTGCAGGTCGTGGCGTTCCACGGCCTGGAGCACGTGCGCGACTCGGTGCGGTCGATGCTGGCGAAGGCGTCCAACGACCCGATCTGGCACTTCGCCGACGGCGACAACTCGGGCCTGATCGACCAGGCGATCTCGGTGGAGGCGCTGCGCGGCGACCCGCGCGCGTTCAGCCGCCGCACCAAGCTGACCGGATTCCGCTGGCACCGCAGGCGCTCCGACGTCGAGGCCGCCGCGGCCGTGTCCTACATGCTGCGCGACCCCGAGGTCGTGGAAACCCAGTGGCAGCAGCCGAAGCAGTCCACGACGGGGGCGACCACCTCCGGCCAGGACGTCACCGGCACCTGGTCCGGTGGCAACGCCGTCGAGCCCGCGATGATCACGTTCAGCGAGACCTCGAACCACACGCCGGGCACGTCCGCGCACGGCGTCGGCCTGTTCATGCACGAGCTGAGCCTGTGGATGGGCAGCTTCAGCAAGAAGACCGGCCACCGCACCGAGGTCTCCGCGGAGCGCGCGCTGGCGCAGGAACCGCGCCGGATGCACCTGATCAACGCGAAGATCGAGACGACGGTCGCCGCCGAGGCCATCCGGCGCGGCAACCTGGACCGCTGGCGCCTCCGGAAGCCGAAGCCGGTGGGCACGGCCGCCGAGCGCTTCGAGCTGCCCGGCGCGGTGCGGGTGCTGGTCACCGACGAGCAGCTGCACGAGATCCGGATTAAGCAGGCCGAGGAGGACGCGCGCCGCGCCGCCGAACAGGCCGAGCAGGACCCGCCGGAGCTCCCGCCGCCGGACCGCTCCGCCGACCCGGGCCGCACCAGCGCCGTGCCGGACGGCGCGCGGGTCGGTGCGCCCCGCTGGGCGGGCGGCGTCACCGAGGCGATCGACCTCGTCGACCGCATCGATCCGTTGTACGAGCAGCTGGTGCGCACCATCGGCCAGGAGAACGCGGACCGGTTGCTGCCCGCCTCCTCGGTGGAGACGCCGCACGACAACCACCGCGAAGTGGAGCGGGCGCTCTCGCAGCTGCAGGCCTCGCTGGAGGACCTGGCCAACGGCGGTGTGACCTCGCTGATCCGGCGGGAGTTCCGGGTCAGCGGCGAGACCTACGAGCTGCGGGTGGACGCCTCGCTGCTCGGCGAGCCGGAGCTGACCGGCATCAAGCACGGCGAGCTGTCCAAGGCCACCTCGTCCTCGTTCACCACCAGCGTCGCCCGCAAGTTCAGCCGGGTCCTCGTCGAAGCGATGACGATGATGGCGCCCGCGGGCATGTTCCAGAACGAGTCGGCGCTGCACTCGGCCGAGGCGGACCCGAACGCGAAGCACGGCGCGCCGTACGGCAACTTCGGCTTCGGCGGCATCCACGTCCTGGAGTGGCTCAAGCAGACCCGGGACTCCAAGCAGGACGAGGTCACTCAGCACCAGCACAGCGAGTCGGTGCGCGGCGCGCTGGCCGAGCACCGGGCGGAGGTGCTGTTCGACGTGCGCATCGAGCGGCACGGCGAGCGCGTCGCCGCCGCGCCGGACACCCGCACCATCACCACGCACAGCGCCGTCGAGGACGCCCGGGTCGCCCCCGCGGGCGGTCCCCGCAAGCCGGAGGTCACCGCGCGCACCGCCGCCGACGCCACCCCGGAGGCGCTGTCCGAGTGGCGCGACGCCGGGAACCCGGAGGCGCTGCCCACCGACCCCGCGCAGTACCGCGTGATCGACTTCGACGGCGACACCGCGGGCCTGGTCGACGCCGCCGAGCAGGCGCTGGCGGGCGCCCGCGCCGACGTGGACCCGCACGTCCGGACGCTGCTGCGCGCCGAGCTCACCCCGAGCAGGCTCGCCGCTCTGCTGGACGCCCACCGGGATTCCGCGGAGGGCGTGCCGCTGGACCTGCCGCCGGAGCTGGGCGTGCGGCTCACCGTGCACCCGAAGGTGCCGGGCGATGGCGAGCTGGTCGGCGCCAGCGGCCGCATCCAGCTGGGCGGCAGCACGACCTCCACCGGCTCCACGCACACCGAGGTGGCCACCGGCAACGGCAACGTGGTCGCGGCGGTGCCGATCGTGGCGGCCGGCGTGCCGCAGGCCCCGCACTCGGCGACCTACGCCGACGGCCGCACCCCGTTCGGCGCCACCGGCGACTGGGCGCTGGCGATGGAGCCGCTGGGGGCCGCCGGTGCGGAGCACGAGCAGCAGGGCGCCGGGTCGACCGGTGGCGCCGAGCTGCCCGCGCCCGGCGCGCGCCCGGACCGGAGCGCGCTCACCAGCACCTGGGCGCACGGTGCCGAGTTCCGCTTCGTCGCCGAACCGACCTCCGCGCTCACCACCAAGCGGACCGCCGTCGTCGACGCCGAGTTCGCCCCGGGCGACGGCTACGTGCTGCGCCGCGCGGACCGCACCGACCGGCTGCCCGAGTCGCTGGTGCGCGCCGCGGAGGACTTCGCCGCCCGCGACCGCGAGTGGGCCGAGGCCCGCGCCGCCCGCCGTGCCGCCGACCCGTTCGGCCCGGACGTGCGGGACGGCGACTTGGGCGCCCGCGCCGAGGAGGAGTTCGCCTTCCGCACCGCCACCGAGGCCGAGCAGGCCGCGGAAGCCGCGTGGTGGCAGGCGAAGCAGCACTACGACGCCGAGCTGGCCGCCGCCCGCCACGACCCCGGCCTCAGCGGCACCGCCCCGGACCAGCGGCTGGAGCTGCCCCGCGCCGGCGAGCAGCTGCCGCCCGCGCAGCGCGCGAAGCTGTACTCGCTGGCCAGGGAGGTCGTGCGGGCGCACGACGCGGGTACCCCGGTGGTCGCTCGCTACCGCGTGACCGGTGAGCTCGGCCTCCGCTCCGCGCAGGACTTCTCCGCGATGATGTCCGAAGTGGACCGTTCGCTGCGGCTGGCGCAGTACGGGCGGCCGGGCGCGGAGCGGCTGCGCCGGGGCGCGCTGGGGATGGGCGACACCCCGCACTTCGTGAACGGTGACGGCCCGACCCGGGTCGAGATCTGGCTCGAACCGGACCCGGCGGCCCGCCTGGTGGACGGCGATGCCGAGCCGGTCGGCGTGCCGCGCGTGGAGGTCGAGGACACCGAAAGCTCGCGGAACGGCGAGAGCTCGCG
This sequence comes from Saccharopolyspora sp. 6M, assembly GCF_020176775.1. Taxonomy (NCBI): domain Bacteria; kingdom Bacillati; phylum Actinomycetota; class Actinomycetes; order Pseudonocardiales; family Pseudonocardiaceae; genus Saccharopolyspora; species Saccharopolyspora sp. 6M. Next base: position 20,633 of record NZ_JAIUJZ010000020.1, on the reverse strand, counting down.
GGACGACGGCGACGCGCTCTCCCGCGGTGACGAGAGCTCCCGCGACGGTTCCCGCCCCGATGACGAGCCGCGGGGCCGCGACCGCGAGCGGCTGGCACCGTCGGCGCGCTCGCGGTCCACGGTGCCGCGCAGCATCAGCCAGGACTGGTCCCGCCCGTCGCACCCGACGCCCGACCTCACCGACGCGGCGATCGAGCGGGCCTACGGCATCACCACCGAGAACCAGCGCCTGTTCCAGGAGTTCGTCGAGGAGCACGGGCTGGTCGTCGACGTGCGCCCGACGAACCCGGATTCGGTGCGGCTGCTCAAGGAGGGCGCCTACCCGAAGCCGCTGGAGATCAAGGCGAAGACGATCAACCGCCAGGACGTCCGGCTCGGCGCCCCCGAGCACGGCCTGGGCGCCGTCGGCTTCTTCGAACCGAAGCTGCCCGAGGACCTGACCGAGGCGGAGGCCCCGGGCCTGCGGGAGCGCGCGCGGCAGCGCCTCACCGAGTACCGCGAGCTGTTCTCCACCATGAAGGACCTCGCCAAGCAGTACTGGGTCGAGGACGGCGTGGTGCGCACCAACTCCGGCCTGGACGAGGGCGGCGCGTCCAGCGGCCGGAGCGTGCCGGTGGCCGGCGACCACGACGTGTTCAACATCCGCTCCGCCGAGGACGGGCGGGTGCTGCCGGAGGGCCGCTACCACGAGATGGTGCGCGAGCTGGTCGCCCGCAACATGGGTGTGCAGCACGGGGCGCACCGCTACTGGAACCCGCGCCGCGCCACTTACGAAGCGACGATCTTCGACACGATCAACCGGGGCCACGACCCGGGCCACGAGCCGCTGATCCGGTTCGCCCCCGGCGAACCGCCCGCCGAGGTGCACGCCGACCTGCCGGACATCCCGCAGGCGGGCGCCGACTTCGCCGCCGACATGGCCGCGCTCGCCGAGCGCTACCTCGGCCCGGAGGACGACGCGGCGCGGTCCGGGCGGACCTTCAGCTCCGACCCCGTGTCGGCCTGGGGGCCGTCCGCCGAGTCGCCGCGGGCGTGGACCGACGCGCAGGTGCGCGCCGACCTGGAGGCCGCCGCCGAGAACCTCTTCGACGAGAACCGCGGGCGGGCCCGGGACCTCGGCGACCCGCAGTCCCGCGAGGTCTCGCCGTTCACCCGCCTCGACGGGGACGTCGCGCGCACCGAACCGGACGCCGAACCCGCCCGCACCGCGGAGGAGGACGTCCGCGACGGCTACCAGCGGGCGGTGCCGCCGGAGCTCGCGCTGCCCGAGCAGCAGCTGCGGGATCGGACCGCCGAACTGACCTCGTTCGGCGATCCCGCCGCGCTGGAGCGGCACGCGCTCAACCCCGGCACCCCGGACCTGCTGGGCAGGCTCGGCGCCCGGATCGACGCGCTGCCCGACGAGGCCCGCCGCCAGGAGCTGCGCTCGCTGGTCGCGGACGCGGTGCTGGCCGCCACGACCGTGCCGGTGCGCACCGCCGAGCTCCCCCGCGGCGGGACCGAGCGGTTCCCGCTGCGCGCGATCACCCCGTCCCGGCTGGACCAGCTGCTCGTCGACGCCGAGCAGGCGCTGCGCTTCCGCCTCGACCCGCTGCGCACCGCGGGCCAGGAGCTCACCGAGATCGGCTACCGCGCCGACGAGCCGATGCCCGCCCGGCTGGCCCGGCTCGGCCTGCTCGCGCTGAACTCGCCCGCGCGGCAGGCGACGCTGGCCGAGCCGTTGTTCAGCGTGCTGCTGGCGAACCCGGAGGCGCTGCTGAACTCCTGGTTCGGCGCCACCGGCAACGAGCGGCAGCTGTTCCTGAACACCTGCATGAGCGCGGCGATCAACTCCGAGGTGCGGGCCTCGGTGCCGACGCTGGCCGGGTTGCTCCAGGTCGGTAGGGGTGCCGCGGACGTCGTGCTGCACAACCTCGGCCGAGTGCCGAAGGCGCGGCGCGAGAGCTGGGAGAACGCGTTCGGCCGCACCTACGAGGACATGGTGCGCAGCCGGGTCGAGCAGTCCCAGGCGGTCTTCGACGAACTGCGCGCCGACGGCCTCAAGCTGGTGCGCGAGGGCGGTGGCCGCGCGGAGTGGACGGCGCTGACCGAGCGCTGGTCGCGGACGATGCAGAAGCTCTCCGGGGCTTCGCTGCGGGAGAAGCCGCCGGTGCTCACCGACCAGATCCTCCCGGGACGCTGGGCGCTGAGCACGCTGCTCGCCCTCCCGCGCGGTTTCGACCGGCCGTTCCGCCGGATGCAGGGCGTCGACGGGCTGGTCTACACCGAGGCGCTGCGCACCCGGTTCGGCCTCGAACCGGACGCGTCGCCGTTCGGCGGGAACGGCGCGCAGTCGGTGCGGCCGGACCGGCTCGTGCCGCTGCCCGAGGTGTTCGCGACGCCGGAGGGCGGGCACGCCCTCTGGCAGCGCGTCGCCGAGCGCGCGGGCGTCGTGGTCTACACCCCGGGGCACGCGCTGTTCCTCCGCGCCGCCGACCAGGACGGTGCCCCGGTCTTCGTGGTCCACGACCCGAAGTACGACAGCTCGACGACCATGCGGGTGGACGAGTTCGCCGAGCTGGCCGACCGCCGTTCGATCTCGGTGTCCCCGCGCCTGCTGCCCGACGAGGACGACGGCACGTCCACCGACGACGGCGGCACGCCGCGCGACGACGACGGGCCCGACGAGGGCACCGACGGCGAACCGCCGGCCCGGGACCCGGAGGACTCCGACGACGCCGACGGCCCGCCCGCGGCGGAGCGGGACGAGACCGGGTCCGAGCCGGACCGGCCCGCCGGTCCGGAGCCGGAGGCCGCGCGCTCCGACCGGGACGACACCGGTTCGACGCGCACCGATCCCGCGCAGGAGTCCCGCACCGAACCGGCCGACGCGGCCACCGGCACCGACGCGGACCCGCCCCGGCCGGAGCCGGAGAACGCCCGCGTCGAGCCGGGAACGGCGCGTCCCGAGGCGGAGACCACCCGCGTCGAGTCCGAGAACGCTCGTCCCGACGCGGAGAACGCTCGGACGGAGCCGGTGAACGCGCGGACCGAGCCGGAGAACACCCCGGCCGAGCCGGCCCCCGCGACGACCACCAGCGCCGAGCGGGGCCCGATCCGGGCCTCCGCCGAAGAATCCGCGCGCCCGACCGCGGAGCTCACGGGGGAGACCGCGCGGAGCACGCCGCGCACCGACCCGGCCGACGCGGCCCCGCTCACCCCGCCCGCGCGGGCGCACCTGCGCGCCGCCGCGGAATCCGACCCGGCGCCGATCGGCGAGCTGCCGCGCGACCTCGGCGGGACCGAGCGCCCGGCCGCGCCCGCGCGCGACGCGGCGACCGGCGCCGGTCGCACCGGCGACGCCGTGATCGACGTGGACGGCACCGCCCCGGTGCAGGGCCCGCGCACCGAGCGCACCCAGCTGGTGGCGGACCTGCTGCGGCACAACGCGGTCATCGCCGACTCGATCGACGGCACCGCGGTGCGCCGCGACGTGCGGGCCGAGCTGGTGGGCTCGGGCGTGCCCGCGGACCGCGTCGAGCGGCTGCTCGACGGGCTCTCCGACATCGCGCTGAAGGACGACTTCAAGACGCTCACCCACGAGGGCGTGCGGCTGCGCTCCGGGCACGGCGCGGACGCCGTCGAGGTCCACGTGCGGCTCCGGGCGGGCGACGACACCGCGCCGGACGCGACGGGCGTGCCGACCGAGGGCAAGCAGGACTTCGCGCACGGCACCGACGTCGTCGCGGGCGGCGCCTACGGGAAGACCTCCGGCAGCGGGGCCTCGGCGCCGCCCCGCGACGGCGGGTTCACCCACTTCCTGTCCGTGCCGCTGGGCACCGAGCACCCGGTCCGCTCCCTCGACCCGACGGTCGGCTTCCGCGGCGCGACCCCGACGTCCTCCTGGCAGCACGCCGACACCACCGAGCTGGAGCACAGCACCAGCTACACCCCGCCGAACACCTGGTCCGGCAGCACCCACGACCTCTTCCACGACGTCGTGGTGCGGTACCCGGACGAGATCTCGGAGCTGACCGGCAGCCGGCCCGGCGGCGCGAAGCTGAGCATGCCGGAGATCTTCACCGAGCTGGACCCGGCGGAGGCGAAGGCGAACGGCGGCCCGCGCGCCACCTTCGTGCGCGGCGACCCGGCGCTGTTCGACGTGCTCGGCGAGCTGGTGGGCGGGCACCCGGACTGGCGGGACGCGCCGGGCACGATCAACTCGCCGGTGCGCAACGACCTGCTGGAGCTCAGCGGCGGCAAGAACCTCTCGCACCTGGGCAACGACGTGCTGGACGGCACGACGCTGACGAAGGCGCTGGAGACGCACAACAGCGCCGGTCGCCGCCGCACCGCGCAGGTGGAGATCCGGATGCGCCAAGGCGCCGGGCGCGGGTTCGCCGCCCCGCTGCAGCCGGCCCCGGAGACCGCGTCCCAGCACAGCACCGGTTCCGCGGACTCCTTCCGCACCGCGCCGGAGGAGGCGCCCGCGGAGCCCACCGGGACGATGCTCACCGAGCAGGGCCGCGGCTACAAGCACGAGGCCACGCAGACCACCGCCTCCACCCAGCCGTTCAACGTGAACGCCGGTCTCGGCCTCGGCTTCAGCTGGAGCCTGTTCGACAACCCGAGCACGCACCAGCCGAGCTACGTGCACGGGGACCGGCTGGACCTGCGCTTCGACGGGCGCGCGTTCCGCTCCAGCGGGCTGGACCGCTCGTCGGTGCGGACCGTGGAGAACACCGCGGCGACCACCTGGTTCGGCAGCGGCAGGCTGCACGGCGTCGCCAGCGACCTCGACTACGACATCACCGTCCGGTTCGACGACGGACAGGTGCTGGCGGCCACCCACCACGTGCCGGAGGGCGCGACGACGTGGACGCTCGCCGACGACCCGGCGACCGCGAAGGACGCCGAGGAGGACGCCGGGCACCCCGACGACGCGAACGCGGCGGCGTTCTCCCCGCACAAGGTGCTCGGAGCAGCCGAGACGCACTTCCCGCACGCCGACCGGCTGCGCGAGTCCGTCCGGGACCGGCTCCCGGCGGACGTGGTGCGCGACTTCGCGGGCACGAGCCGGAACGTGCGCGTGTCCGGCAACGAGGTGGCGCTGTCGTACTTCCTGTCGCCGCGCGGGCTGCTGGCGCACTCACCGCAGCTCAACGGCGACGGGATGTCCTTCCTGCTCGGTCGCGGCGACGGCGCGCGCACCGGGATCCCGGAGGACTTCGTCCGCGTCGTGGTCCGCGCCGTCGACCCCGCCGCCGAGGTCGCGGAGACCGGCTCCGAGCTCGACGGGCCCGCGGACCGGGACGGGACGACCGCGGACCCGGCCGAGCGGGACGGTGCCCCGGAGATCCCGACGATCACCGTCACCGACGTGGACGCCCCCGCCGGGCGCGCGAGCGAGGACGCGGACGGCAGCAGCGCGGCCCGCCGCTACACCCCCGACACCGACCGGGCCGCCGACGGTTCCGGCTGGGGCGACGCCACGCTGCGCGGCGAGCTCCAGGAGAAGGGCCGCATCGACCACTCGGAGACGGTGCGCGGCGCCACGACCGCGGGCGGCAGCTCCGGGGTGCGCGCGGGGATCGGCTCCTCGCGGATCAACCGGACCGTCGAGTTCACCGGCGGCTACAACCGCTCCTTCGGCGGCGAGCAGCGCACCCTGACCTCCTCCAGCGGGCAGGGGCGCGGCTTCGGCTGGGCGGGCGAGAAGTTCAGCTCGCACCCGCGCGAGGTCGACTACCTGGTGTCCCTGCACGGCAAGGGCGTGTCGGAGACCTTCACCGTCCGCGGCGGCGAAGCCACCACCTATCGCAGCGGCCGCACCCGGCTCACCGATCCCGGCCCCGACCGCGAGTCCGGCGCGATCACCGAGCCCGGCGGCACCACCGAGCCGGGGGCCGGCACCGAGCCCCGCACGAGCACCGAGGGCGGCGGCGGGTTCCGCCGGGTCGAGCACGACCGCCCGCAGCGGCCCGTGGGCTGGACGCCCGCCGCGCTGCCGGACCACCACGCGCTGCACGGGCTGGACCTGCCCGGCGGTCGCGCCGACCGCATCAACGGCGACCTGCTCGGCGAGAGCCCGTCCGGCGCGCGGGTGGCCGAGCAGCAGGTGCACGCGTTCGTCGGCGAGGACGCGATCGCGGTGAACCTGGACCGGGTCACGACCGGGACCTACCGCACGCCGGTGCACCGCCACGCCGAAGGCGAGTTCTTCGGCTTCCGCGACCGGATCGGCGACGTCGCGATGCATTCGGAGCTGAGCAATCCGACGGTGTCCGGTCCGCCGACGAAGATGACGTTGACGTTCATCACCAACACCACCGGCTCCACCGGGCACGGCGCGGACCGCACCCGCAACGACTACACGTTCGGCAACGGCCGGATCAGCGTGGCGCCGATCAAGAAGTTCTACCTGCTGCCGCAGCCCGGCTACGGCTACTCGCGCTACGACGTCGAGGGCGAGTCGTTCAAGCAGGAGCACGAGCACACCACCACGACCACCTACGTCGGACCGGCGTACCTGGTCACCTACGACGCGACGACGCTGCTGTCGGCCCGGAACGTCGACCACACCGGTGTCGGCCCGTACGACGGTCGCGGCGTCGGCGAGTGGCAGCACTACGAGGCGCACCGGCGGAACGCGGTGCAGGTGTGGGTGCCCGCGGCGGAGATCGACCAGATCGGGCTGCCGGAGGGCTGGGACGCCGGGCACGAGCAGGCGAAGGCCGACGCCCGCGCGAACGCCGCGTCCCGCCGGGACGGGGACGCGACCCGCGAGGACGGGGACGCGACCCGCGAGGACGCGGCGGACGGCACGACCGCCGAGGACGGCACCGCCGCCCGGACCGAGGACGACCAGGCCCGCACGGAGGGCGACCCGGCCCGGACCGAGGGCGAGCAGGCGCGCACCGAGGAGAACGCCGAGGAGAACTCCGAGGCCGCCGCCGAGCCCCGCACGGCCCCCGCGATCACCCTCGACGGCCACGCCTCCCCGAGCGTGCGCCCCGAGGTCACCGAACGCCTCGTCGCCCAGATCAAGGACGCGCTGCTCAAGGTCGACCCGGACGTGGTGCCGCGGACCGACCTGGCCCGCTTCACCCGCTTCCTCACCTCGGGCATCGCCGACGGCGTGCGGCACGTCGTCTACGGCGCCGGGCACCGGGTCGCGGCGGAGGAGCTGGCCCAGCAGGTGCTCGGCGAGGTCTCTCCGCGCGGCGTGGCGCAGCTGCTGCCGGACCTGGTGGGCCTCGGCAAGGAGTGGTCCACCTCGGTGGACGGCCCGCTGGGGTCGTCCCGGGTGACGCTGGCGCTGCGCGCCCGGATCGGCGAGGGCCGCTTCGACGGCACCGACGAGGGCTGGTCGGACAACCACCAGACGAAGGTCACCACGACGACCGGCTCCAGCTCCTCGTCCAGCCGCTCGCACAACGCGAACTTCTCGCTGCGCAGCCCGATCTACACGAACCAGCAGATCGCGCGGTCGGTCGGCACCGGCGCGCAGACCACGGGTTCGCTGGCGACGACGGTGCAGCGCACCGAGGAGTCGGTGAGCGAGCGCACCACCTCGCAGTTCACCAACGGCGACATCGCCCGGTTCAGCCACCCGATCGAGCTGGAGCTGGAGGTGCGCAAGACCTCGCACGCCAACCACGCGGCCCGCTCGCTCACCGGCGGCCTGGTGGACTGGGCGCTGCCGGGCGTGCAGACCACGACCGTGCGGCTCGACCCGATCCCGGACGCGGTGTCCAGCTACCACCCGGAGGGCGAGAGCAAGCCGGGCGAGCGCGAATCCCAGCCGGTGACGGGCTTCCCGGACGCGCACTACTCGCGAGTCGGCGCGCGTCATGTCGCCGGGCTGGTCCGCGACGTGGTGGACGGCGTCCCGGTGGGTGAGCACGTGAGCACTCCGCCCGCCGTGCCCGCGGAGGCCACCTCGGCTCGGCAGGCCATCAACAGCGGGGCGAACGCGTCGGCGCTGTCGGCGCACCTGCCCGCGGCGCTGGGGGAAGCGGGCTACCGGATCGAGGGCCTCGACCACGACGCGCGGCACTGGACCGCCGTCGGCCAGCGGCACCCGCTGAGCGCGCTGACCTTCCACGCCGAGCTGCAGCAGGCGCGGGTCACGCGCGCCGGCTACACCCCGCTGGAAGGCCTGGAGATCAACAAGACCGAGGTGACCCGCGGTTCGGCGGGCGACGAGCGCACCGCGGGGCCGATGTGGAACACCGCAATGGTCTCGGCACCACTCACCCTGTTCCCGCGGCCGAACCCGGGGTCGACCTGGGAACCGGGCACCGCGCTCACCGAGATGGGCGAGGTGTTCGGCCGCGGGCCCGCCATGAGCTGGCAGCGCACCGACGCCGCGAACCTCAGCGGGAAGAAGACCGAGGACATCACGCTCTCCGACGGCGAGGTGTACCTGGTCGAGGCCCGCACGAAGTGGACCCTCGCCCCCGAGTACCGCGGCGAGGCGCCCGCGGAGTGGACGACGCCGCGCACCGCGCACGACACCGTCTACGTGCGCACCGACGAGAACGGCCTGCGCGCGATGGGCCTGGAACCGCCGAAGAAGGACGACGACGGATCGACCTCCGACGCGGACGAGTTCTTCGACGCCGAGGACGGTCCGGCACCGCGCGGCTCCGACGAGCCCGCCCCGCGCCGCCCCGCGTCCGAGGACGCTGCGCGGCTGGACGCCGACCGGCCCGCGGATCGCGACGCCGACGAGTCCGCAGGGCGCGACACCGACGAGCGCGCGGGCCGCGACTCCGACTCCGAGGAGTTCTTCGACGCCGAGGAGCACCTCCCGGGCGAGCGGCGCGCGTCCGACGCCGACCTCGACGTCTCGATGCGCTTCGCGGACAACTCCTACCCGCAGGGCTACGGGCCGGGCAGCCACTACCAGTACCCGCAGGGCTACGGCAGCGGCACGTACTACCCGGAGTCCAGCGGCTACGACCACGACGCCACGCCGGGCACCACCGTCCCGATCGCCTCGGACTTCAGCAGTCCACGGTCGAAGATCTTCGGCCGGGACGACCGCGGCCGTAAGCTCGGCATCCCGCTGAGCCAGATCGACTACGAGATCATGCCGTCGACCGGCGACTACAGCGAAGGCATCTCGTTCCGCCGCACCGGATACGCGCTCACCGAGTCCTCCGACAAGTTCGTGCAGACCCTGCCGGGGGAGAGCGTGGTCAGCGCGGCGGCGCGCACCAAGCGGCCCGGGGACGCCCAGCTGGACGGCAACGCGTTCTTCGTGGACGTCGCGCGCGACGGCGACGGCTACCGGATCCGGCTCCGCGACGGCCGGGCGGTGACGGTCAGCCCTGAGACGCTGGGCGCGATCGTGGCCCGGGTCAACTCGTTCCGCACGTTGCAGCGGGAGCAGAACTCGGCGGGCGACCCGGTCCCGATGTCGGTGGTGCTGCTGAGCTCGCCGCGGGCCAAGGTGAGCGGCGTGCTGGACCAGCTGCGGGAGGAGGGCTTCCACGGCGAGGTGCTGCGCCCGCGCGGCGACGTCACCCAGCTCGCCGACGGTCGGTTCGGCGTCGCGGGCAACGAGGGCTGGAGCCGCTACGGCGCAGGCAGCGGCAGCTCGAAGTTCGTGTACTCGAAGGGCAACGTCCGCAACATCGAGTTCTTCGAGCGCTACCTGCCGAACGCGGAGTTCATCCCGGATCACGACAAGGCCATCAAGGTCACGGACAAGAACTGGAAGGAGTACTGGATCACGCCGAGCGAGGCGCGGCCGAAGGCGTTCACCACGCGGGCCGGCGGTGTGTGGCGCGTCAACGGCCTGTCGTTCGTCGGCAAGAAGCACGACGTCCGGACAGACGCGGCGATCGCCGACGCCCTCGACGGCTTCACCCGCGTCGTGCGCACCCGCCCCGGTGAGGGCATCACCGATAAGCTCGTGCGCCGGCTGCCGAAGCTGTCCCCGGAGCACGACCCGACGGCTCGGCTCGCGGCGCTGCCGTGGAAGCTGGAGCGCCAGAACGTCCTGGACGTGACCACCGGCAAGGCCAAGAGCATCCGGACCGGCCCGGCGCTGCTGAGCTCGCACGGCAACGCCGAAGAGATGACCATGCACATCAAGCGGGGCGACCAGCAGCTGGAGATGTGGCTGCCCGGCAGCTCGTTCATCTACATGCTGGTGCAGCAGAAGGAGTTCCAAGACCTCTACGCCGCCAACCCCGGCGTGGAGTTCGCGGTAACCGTCTGCGAGGCCGGGGCCGAGGGCGCCAAGGTACTGCCGAAGATGATGGAGATGGCGAGGCGGTTCACCATGCCGAACCGCTTCTTCACCGGCGCCGACACCATCAGCATGATCAAGCTGGAGGACGGTGACCGAAAAGGCGCCACCATCGGCGTCGATAACAACAAGGGCTGGGTGTCCGCCTACGTCGCCTCCGACGGCCAGGTCGTGCACAACTCCTACCCGCACACCCGGTACTCCGACGAAGAGCTGGAGACGCTGCCGTTCCGCTCGAAGATCTCCAGCGGCGGGCACAACCACCGCGGCACCGGGCCGGTGCCGCTGAGCACCGAGTACCTGAACCCGAATGTGTCGGTGCGGGCGCAGGACGAGCAGGGCAGACCGTTGACGCTGCCGATCGACCAGATCGGCTACCACCGCACCGCCGGCGACTCCGGGCTCGGCGTCGCGTTCGGGCGGCCGGAGTTCCGGCTCGACGGCGACGCGGACCGGGTCGTGGCCACCATGCCGGGCGAGACCGTCGAGCAGGCCGCCGGGCACGAGAAGCGGCCCGGCCACGAGAGCGCGCTGCCGAAGGGCGCGAAGTTCTACGCCGAGGCCGCGAACACCGACCGCGGCTTCCGGGTCCCGCTGGTCGGCGGCAGGCACGCGTTCCTGCGCGGGGACGCGCTGGCCGCGGTGATCGGGCAGATCCCCGCCGCGAACGAGTTCCTGAACCGGGGCGCGCACCTCGCGCTGCTCGCCGACGACGTGGCCCCGGCCGAGGTCGTCGCGGGGCTCTCCCGGCAGGGCTTCGAGAGCTCCGTCATCTCCACCGGGGGCAAGCTGGGGCAGCTGCCGGACGGGCGGCTCGGCGCCGCCGGCAACGCCGGGTTCACCACGACGCGGGCTGACGGCACCAGCAGCACCCACGGCCGGTTCTCGGCGGGCAACGTGGAGAACATCGCGTTCTTCGAGTCGGAACTGCCGCGCAGCGAGCACATCCCGGACGCCGACGCCCCGATCCGCGGCGTGGACCTGAACGGCGAGCCGTTCGAATTCCTCCCGCACGAGGTGCACCGCGCCGGCTACCGCACCGGCGACGACGGCGGCGCCCGCACCACCGCGGTCGACTTCACCGGCGCGGACCGCTCCGCGAGGCACGGGGTGAACCCGTTCAAGCTGCTCGCCGAGCAGGCCGACTCGACGCGGCAGGTCGCCCGCACCCGGCCGGGCGAGGAGTTCGCCAAGACCTCCGCGTCCGGGCGGCGCAGGCTCGGCACCTCCGATCCGCTGCAGCGGCTCGTCGACTCCCCGTGGACCCCGACGAAGATCGAGGTCACCGACCCGGCGACCGGTCAGCGGAAGGTCGTGGACGCGGGCCCGAACATGCTCGGCGGGCACGGCAGCGAGCACCACGTCGGCGTGCTGGTGCACCGGAACGGCGTCGAGCACAAGGTCCGGGTCAGCGGTGCGGACTACATCCGCACCCTCGCGCAGACGCCCGAGTTCCGGGACATGCGCCGGGCGAACCCGCACAGCCCGTACCTGCTGACCGTGTGCAAGGCGGGCGGCGACGGCGGCAGCACCTTCTCCTCCGCGGTGCGGGAGCTGCGTTCGATGTCGGTGCGCAACGAGGTCATCGCAGCCCGCGACGTGCTGGACCTGACGGTCACCGGGAACAAGCCGATCGTGTCGGTCGTCGACAACCAGGGCTGGGTCAGCAGCCGGATCGAGGACGGCGCCGAGACCCCGGTGCTGCACGAGGGCACCCGCTACACCGCGGCCGAGCTGGCGACCATGATCGGCTACCGCCCGGGCGACGCCCGCGGTCCCGCCGCCGAGCACTCGACGTCCTTCGGCGAGGACGGCGGCCCCGGCCCGTCCCGCGGCCCGCGGCCGAGCCGGGAGGCGATCATCGCGGAGGTCGACCGGCTGGCCAAGAAGTGCACCTGCAAGCAGAACAAGAAGCAGTGGGGCCGCGTCACCCACGACGTGGTGGTCCGCTACGCCCGCAGCTACGAGGGGGACCGCACCGGGCAGAGCCTGCGGCACCTCGACCGCCAGATGTACAACGCGGTCGTCGCCGCGGAGCGCCGCGAGCGGACGGGCGACGCCGAGCCGGTCGCGGACGGGCAGAAGGTCCCGGCGGCGGTCGCCGAGCAGGAGCTCCAGACGATGCTGCACAACGGGCACCTGGTCTTCGCCAGCAACTACAACCGGTCCGTGTTCCGGCTGCACGACGTGCTGAGCGAGCTCAGCGGCACCGACCGCGCCTCGGACCTGGGTGACAGCGACGCCCTGCAACGGCTGGTGCAGCAGGACTTCGGCGAACCCGGCCGCGCCGGTGCCGACAGCGACGGCGAGGCACCCCCGGCCGTGCCGCCGAAGAAGGGCCCCGGCAAGCGCGCCTCCGGCGTCCCCGACGGCGGCGGCAAGCGCCGCCGGACCCTCGACGGGGTGGACGACTCCGAGCAGCAGCCCGGCGGCAAGGCGATGCGCGAGATCGAGCGCCGGCGCCGCGACCGGCAGGCCATGCTGAAGGTGCGGGAGGGTCTCACCCCGGACGAGCAGGCGATGGACGTGGACGGCTCCGGGAATGAGGTGTTCAAGCGGGACAACGAGACGCTGCAGGCGCTGCGCCAGGCCTCGCACATCCGCCTGGTCGACATCTCCAACGACAAGGCGAACGATCCGGCCTACCGCGAATACCTGGCGAAGCTGCTCTCCGACGACGCCGAGTACGCCGGCTACGCGTACCTGGTGTACGACGGCGACGGCGCGGGCAAGATGCACGCCGAGCAGAAGCTGCTCCAGCTGTTGCAGAACGCGGGGATCACCGCGGAGACCCAGGGCGGCCCCACCCACCTCCGCGGCACGAAGCGCCCGTGCGACCCGTGCCTGTCGCTGCTGCGCTACTTCCGGGACAAGGTCGGGCTGGACCTGCGGTTCAACGACCGCGGCAACCACTACTACCGGGAGTCCCTGGAGACCGGGGTGCGCCACCTCGCCGGGTACGACGAGTCGAAGGGGCCGGAGCTGGGCGAGCACCTGCGGGACGACCTGGGCGATCCGAACCGCGTCATGTACATGTCCGCGCCGAAGCACACCAGGCCCGCGCCGGCCGGATCCGCGCCCGGCCTGCGGGGCGTCGAGCTGGGCGCGGAGGGCGGCGAGCAGCAGCGCTACACGGTGCCGGAGAAGACCCGGGACGCCCAGGGCGAACCGGTGCTGGAGTTCCCGCCGGACTCCGACATCCAGGGCATGGTCGACACCGCCTCCAACAGCGAGGCGGAGGACGACGCGCCGATCACCGACCTGGTCGCGCACACCCGGCACCTGCGGATCGGCAACCGGCCGGGGGCCGAAGCACCCGAGGTGAAGGAGCCCGGCGCGGTCCGCAAGCAGCGCGAGCAGGCGCACTTCGACGCCGTCGTGGCCCCCCAGCTGCAGGCCGCGGCGGGCGAGGCGTTCTGGCGCGAGGTCGAGGCCCGCCCACCGCGCGGTGGCAAGTTCACCCTGGAGTTCCCCGACGAGCTGCGCCACAAGATCAAGGAGCTGATCGACGCGACCCCGGAACTCAAGCCGCGCATCTCCGAACGCCTCCGGATGACCACGATCGCGATGGACAAGCAGCTGGGCAAGATCGGCGGCTCCACCCGCAAGCTGGCCTACCGCGTCGAGAACATCGAGGGCGCGGAGGCCCGGCTGGCGGCCGCCATGCCCGCCGAGTTCCGCGCCATGTGGGAAGCCGAGAAGCGGGCCGCGGCGAACGAAGGCCGCGACCCGAAGAAGCTGGACTCGAAGAAGGTGAAGTTCACCGAGGCGTTCGAGGACGTGCTGCACGCCATGGTCAACGAGGGCGAGAAGAAGATCTCCGCCAACTCGGTCGCGCAGTTCCTGCTCATGCCGGAGAACACCTTCAAGAGCCGGATGCAGAACATCGCGAAGAAGCGCGGTGCCGGGAGCTAGGGGAGCGGGCCCGGCGCGGGCCCGACCGGGAACGGCACGGATAGGGTGGGTCGCGGGGCGGCCCCGATCGAAGGACTCCTGATGCGCGACGAGACCCCGCGGGACGACGCGGACCGCCAGTGGGTGCTGCTGGTCGACCCGGCCTGGCAGCCCGAGCCGGAGGACGAACCGGCCCCGGCGGAAGCCGTGGTGGGCGCCTGGGTGCTCGAGGCCGACGGCTCCGTCGGCCCGTTCCAGCCGAACCCGGACTACCTGCCCTCGCGCGAGGACTCGCCGACCGATCCGGTCGACGCCGCCGTGCAACTGGTGGTGCGCGGGGAGCAGTCGGAACGGGCCGCGATCGAGACGATGCGGGACGCGATGTTCGGCATCGCCCTCGACGGCCGGGGCGCCGCGATCGTGGCGCCGTCGCCGGACGGCGTGCCCTCGGTGCTGGTGGCGACGTCCCCGGTGCACGCCCGGCCGCTGGACGTGCCGAGCTGGCAGGAGATCAGCGCCGCCGACCTGGCCGCCTCGTTGCCCGCGGAGGGCGTGGACGTGCTGCTGAACCCGGGCGCCCCGGCGTCGATGCGGGTGGTCGCGGCCGCGCTCAAGGAGGTCGTCGCCGAACCCGCGCCGACCGCGCGGTCCCCGTTCGCCCGCCCGTGACGGGCCGCCCGGCCGCGCCGAGCCGACCGCCCGTGACGAGCCGACCGGCCCTGACGACCCGACCGTGACCACGAACCGAGAGGACCCCGCCGTGGCGGACACCGACAGCGCCGAGGCCGCGCGGGAGGACACCGGCGAGCACTGGGCGATGCTCGTCGACCCGAACTACGCCCCCGAGAACCCGGATGACCCGGTGCCGGAGGAGGCGATCGTCGGCGCCTGGTACGTCAGCGACGGCGGCGTCACCGAGCGGTTCGCCCCGAACCACGCCTACCGCCCGTCGAGCCCGGAGC
The DNA here is from genome assembly GCF_020176775.1 of Saccharopolyspora sp. 6M. Classification (NCBI taxonomy): domain Bacteria; kingdom Bacillati; phylum Actinomycetota; class Actinomycetes; order Pseudonocardiales; family Pseudonocardiaceae; genus Saccharopolyspora; species Saccharopolyspora sp. 6M. The sequence goes on along the minus strand of NZ_JAIUJZ010000020.1, from coordinate 5,534 downwards.
TGCCGACCGACCCGCTGGACGCGCAGCTGCGCCTCGCCGCCCGCGGGGAGGGCACCGCGGACGACTTCGTCGCCTCGCTGCCCGGCGCGCTGATCTGCCTCGCGCTGGACGAGGACGGTTCGGCGATCGTCACCCGCGCCCCCGACGGCGTGCCGTCGGTGCTGGTGGTGACCTCGCTGGCGCAGTCGCACCGGCTCACCGTCGAGTCCTGGCAGGAGATGGACGTGGAGCGGCTCGCCGCGCTGCTGCCGGCGGAAGGCGTCGACGTGCTGTTCAACCCGGGCGGGGAGGCCTCGGTGCGGCTCGGCGCCGACGAGCTCCGCCGGGCGCTGGCCGCGGAACCGGAGGAACCGGGCACCGCCGGTTCGTGAGGGTTTGACCGCACCCCGGAAACCCCGGCCGGGTCGAGGGCCGGCGTCGGGCGCGGTCGTGGGACGATCGTCCGAGGGAGAGGGAGGTGCGCGGGGTGTCCACTGCCGATCGGATGCACGACCTGTTGCTGCACTTGGCGGGACGGGTGCCGGACGACTTCCTCGCATCGATGCGGGAAGTGCTGTCCACCGGAGTCGTCGGCCGGGTCGCCGGATCGGTGTGCGAACGGCTCGCGGAGGACAAGGTCTCGGTGACGATCGCCCAGGCCGGTCTGCTCAGCGAGCTCGTCGACGACGCCGCTTCCGCCGTGTTCACCGGCATCCCCATCGCCGACGAGACCCCGCCCGCGGTGTGGCTGTTCGACGCCGACGAGGCGCCGGAGCGGACCGCGGACGCGACCGCCGCGCTCAGCGCGGTGCTGTCCCGGAACCCGTCCGCCCGCGGCCTCTGGACCGCGTGGCGCCGTCCGTTCCGCGGCGAGGGCTCGCCGCTGCCGGTGCACGTGGTCACCACCGACGAGGACGGCGACCTGCCGCGGCTCAGCGGCGAACTGCACCGCGCGCTCGCCGACCACCCCGACGTGCCGCGGATCGAGGTCGTGGGCCCGCGGGACGTGCCCGCCTACCAGCGCGCCGCCCGCGGGCGCGGCACCCTGTCCTGGGCCGTGGACGAACCGGTGGAGCTCCGGATAGCGCGGGTCTTCGACCGCGTCGACCCCGACCGCGGCCCCGAGTTCGACCGCGACCACCCGGTGCTCGAAGCCGAGGACCGCGAAGAGGCGCTGGCCTACCTGCGCGCGGGGGAACTGCTGCTGAGCACCGGCGCCGCGATGGACGACGTGGTCGACCCGGACCGCGGGCAGGTCGTGCCGACCAGCTACCGCGGCGACGGCGTCTGGCTGTGGCCGGAGGCGGTCACCTACTACCTGGAGGAGCACGGGCTCGCCCCCGACGAGCGCTTCCTGGAGCACATCCGCCGCGCGGGCGGTCTGCCCGAGCCGCTGGACGCGGTGCGCACTCACCGCGCGCTGCGGCACCTCTTCGAATCCTGATCAACCCGCAGAACGCACCCCCGGCGGGGAGTGAGGAGACCGCGGCATGCCGGACACCGGCGAGTCCCGCTTCTACCTGCTGATGGACCCGGGCTGGGCGCCGTCGGCGGCGGAGACCGAACCTCCGGTCGAAGCGATCATGGGCCTGTGGCCGGCGGCCGAGGACGGCGGGCTCGGCAGGTTCCGGCCCAACCCGGGCTACGCGCCCACCGATCCCGACGCGCCCGCCGATCCGCTCGACGGGCTGTTCCGGATGCTCACCGCGCGCCGGGCCGAACCGGACCAGCTGCGGCTGCTGCTGCACGACAGCGAGCTGGAGGTGGCGCTGGGCCGCGGCGGCGGGCCGCTCGTGGTGCGCTCGCCCGACGACGTGCCCTGCCTGCTGGTGGCGACCTCGCCGCACTACCGGCTCGGCTCGGAGCAGATCGGCTCCTGGTGGCGGACCGGGGTGGACGGCCTCGCGGACCTGATCCCCGAGGGCACCGACGTGCTGTTCAACCCGGGCAGCCCGGGTTCGCTGCGCCTGGTGGCCGGATTCGTGCGCTCCGCCCGGGAACCGTCCGCCGAGCAGCGCGCCTCCGCGCGCGCCGGCCTGCCCACCGCCGCCGGGGAGCAGCTGCGCCTGCTGGCCTGGCCGATCGACCCCGCCGAGGAGTCCAGATGAGCGAGCCGACCCCGGAGCAGGACCTCACCGCCGGTGCGGCGGCGGTGCCGGACCGGGAGACCGCGCCGACCGACTGGATGATGCTCACCGACCCGGCGTGGGTGCCCGCGGAGGAGGACGCCGAACCGCCCCGGGAAGTGCTGCTCGGCGGCTGGCCGATGTGGATCGACGGCTCCTGGGGACGCTTCCAGGCGAACCCCGCCTACCAGCCGCTGACCCCGGAATCGCCGAGCGACCCGGTGGACGCGGTGCTGCGCATCATGGTCCGCGAGGACTACGGCGCGGATGCCCTGCTGTCGGTGCTGGTGGACACCGCGCTGGAGATCGCGCTCGACGAGGACGGCGTCGCCGTCCTCGACCGGTCCCCGGACGGCGTGCCCTCGGTGCTCGTGGTCACCGCCCCGGTCCACCGCGACCGGGTCGACGCCGCCGACTGGCGCGGCACGAACGCCGCCGAGATCGCCGGAGCGCTGCCGGAGAGCGGCGTCGACCTGCTGCTGAACCCGAACTCGCCCGCGTCGATGCGGCTGTCCGCCGACGCCCTCCGCGCGCACCTCGCGGCCGACGATGACGAGGCCGCCCGCGGACCGCTGCGAACCGAGATCGGATAGCGTGTGACCAGGGTGTCGCCCACCGCGATCACCCATGAAGGATGTCCCCAGGAACAGCGGCCCACCGGCTCCAGAGCCGCCGTGGCGACCGGGTCGGCGGTTATGACTGAATCGGATCGCCGCAGCGGGCCGCGGAACCGCCGGTCCACCCGGCGCGCGGTCATCGCGGACGCGCTCGCAGCGCACCGCGATCCGGATCGCCTCGGGTGCCGCCACGCCGCAGGAGCGGCCAGGAGCCGCTGCTCGGCGGGGACGCATCGGTCGCACGCACGGTGAGTACGGAGGAACCGGGAACGTGAGCCAGAACGTCATCATGGTCACCCAGGGCACCGGCCAGGGGCACCGGAGCATCGGAGACGCCGTCGACAGCGCGTCCGAGGGTGCGGTGATCGTGGTGGGTCCGGGGCGCTACACCGAGAACCTGGTGCTGACCAAGGCCATCACCATCACCGCCGAGGATGGTCCCGGGACCGTCCGGATCGTGGCGCACAAGGGGGTCGCGGTCGCGCTGGCCGCCGACTCCGCCGCGCTGTCCGGCGTCACCGTGGACGCCATCGACGGGGAGAACCCGGCCGTGCTCGCGACCGCCGGTCAGCTCACCCTCACCGAGTGCGAGGTCCGCGCCAGCGGCTGGGCCGCCATCTACGCGCGGGACACCGGCAGCGTGCTCATGCGCGAGTGCAAGGTGCGCAACCAGGTCGGCGCCGGAGTCGTGGTCACCTCCAAGCAGGGCGGTGTGCTGGACTCCTGCGAACTGCTGGAACTGGGCACTTCCGCGGTCGTCGTCGCCGACGGCGGTGGGCTGACGGTGCGCGCCTGCGCGGTGCGCGAAGCCGCGGGCAACGGGATCTGCCTCAACGGCCGGGGCCGGATCACCGTCGAGGACACCACCGTCGCGGGCACGTCGAAGCCCGCGATCGCCGTGGAGCAGCACGCGCAGCTCACCGCGACCCGGCTGAACGTGGTGGACAGCAAGGGGATCGGCTTCTACCTCGCCAGCTCCGAGTCCGTGCAGCTGGAGGAGTGCCGGGTGGAGCGCGCCGGCGCCGAGGGCATCTACGTCGCCGAATCCTGCTCGCCGATCATGCGCGGCTGCCGCGTCCAGGGCGCCCGCGGCCGCGGCCTGCACTTCGCGGGCCGGGCCTCCGGCGAGATCAGCCGCTGCGAGGTGTCCGATGTGGACGGAATCGGCATCGGCGTGACCGAGCGCAGCGTCCCCGAGTTCGACCAGACCGACGTCTCCGCCTGCACCGGCGGCGTCCGCGTCGACGACGGCTCCGACCCGTTCTTCCGCAGGCTCCGCGTCGTCGGCAGCGACGGCGCCGCGATCGCCGTGGACACCGGGGCGCGCGGCCGGCTGGAGAACATCGAGGTCGACCAGACCGGCGGCTCCGGCCTGGAGGTCACCGGCGAGGCGCGGCCCGCCATCAGCGGCCTCAGCATCCGCCGCGCGGGCGGCTCCGGCGTCGAGGTGAAGGGCGCCGCGCTGTCGCTGTCCAACTGCGACATCACCGAATCCGCCGGGTACGGCGTGCACGCCGGCCCGGGCGCGGACCTGTCGCTGACCAAGTGCCGGGTGCACGGCAGCGGCAAGGTCGGCTGCCACTTCGCCGACGGCGCCTCCGGATCCGTCACCGACTCCGAGTTCACCGGCAGCGCCTCCGACGGCGTCCACCTCGAAACCGAGGAGACCGTGGCGCTGTCCGGCTGCACCGTCCGCGACAACCGCGGCAGCGGCGTCCGGCAGCTCAAGCCCAGTGCGAAGATCACCGTCGAGAACCTGATCAGCGGCGGCAACGGTGCGCAGGACGCCTACGGCAGCTCCGCGGCGGCCACCACCGACCAGCAGTCCGCCGACCAGCAGGCTCAGCCCGCGCGGGACCGCGCGCCCAGCGGCTCCGACCCGCTCGGCGAGCTCAACCGGCTCGTCGGCCTCGACGGCGTGAAGCGGGAAGTGACCTCGCTGGTCAACCTGAACAAGATGGCGCAGCGCCGCGTCGACGCCGGGCTGTCCGCGCCGCCGATGGCCCGCCACCTCGTCTTCGCCGGCGCCCCCGGCACCGGCAAGACCACCGTCGCCCGGCTCTACGGCCAGGTCCTCGCCGAACTCGGCGTGCTGCGCTCCGGGCACCTCATCGAGGTGGCGCGGGCCGACCTCGTCGCGCAGATCATCGGCGGTACCGCGATCAAGACCACCGAGGCGTTCAACACCGCGCTCGGCGGCGTGCTGTTCATCGACGAGGCCTACACGCTCAGCTCCGGCCGGGGCGGCAGCGGACCCGACTTCGGCCGCGAAGCCATCGACACCCTGGTGAAGCTGATGGAGGACCACCGCGACGACGTCGTGGTGATCGCCGCCGGGTACTCCAACGAGATGCGCGAATTCCTCAGCGCCAACCCCGGCATGGAATCCCGGTTCAGCCGCACCATCGAGTTCGCGAACTACTCGCCGGAAGAGCTCGTCACCATCGTCGAATCGCAGTGCCGCAAGCACGACTACAAGCTCGAGGACGACGCCGTCACCGTGCTGCTGGAGTACTTCGAGGCCATCCCGAAGGACGGCACCTTCGGCAACGGCCGCACCGCGCGCCGGGTCTTCGAGGCGATGACCGACCGGCAGGCGTCCCGGCTCGCGGCCGACGTGTCGGCGATCGACGACGACCTGACGATCCTCAAGGCCGAGGACCTGGACACCTCGCTGGTCTGACGGGTTCGGCGGCGGGAGCCGGACGGCCTCCTGCCGCACCGTCGTCGCGGGGGGGGGGCCCCCGCCCCCCCCCCCCCGGCGGCCCCCCCCCCCCCCCCCCCCCGACAGGTCTGACGTCAGCCGGGACGG
>NZ_JAIUJZ010000019.1:2513-21113 GCF_020176775.1 Saccharopolyspora sp. 6M | reverse complement strand
CCGCGCCCGCTCGGGGCGGGCGGCGGGGGGGGCGGGGGGGGGGGGCGGGCCCCCCCGCCCCCCCCCCCCCGCCGCGGCGCGGGGGCCCCCCCCCCGCCCGCCTCCTGCGGCGCGGAGACCGCGCGTCCGCGCTGCGGGAATTCGGCGCTGCCGCGGGAGAACCGGGCCGCGGAGCCGCGCTCCGGTGGCCGCCCGGTTCGCGCGGTCAGCTGGCTTGCGCGGTGGAGTCGCCGGAGGTCGCGGGCGGGTGCTCCGCCGCCGTCGCGGCCCCCGGTTCGGCCGGTGCGGCTGCCTCGGCCGTTGCCTCGTGCTCGGGCTCGGCGGTCATGGCGGCGCGGAGGGTGGAGACGTCGACCCGCACCGTTTCGGCCGAGGTGGTGGGGACGGGACCCCCGGACATCGTGATGGGCGGCGCCCCGGCCGCGGACGGTCCCGCCGCGGTGGCCGCGGCTGCGGTGGACCCGGACTTCGCCGGCGCGGCACCGTTGTTCGTTCCCGCCTCCTGCTCGGTGGAGGCTCCCGCTGCCGCCGCGACGTCCGCTGCCCGCACCACCGTGGTCTCCTCGGCGGCCGGCGCGGATGCGGCCTGCGCCGGGGCACCGCCCGTGCGGAGCGCGTCGGGTTTCTCCGCCGCCGCGACGTCCGCCGCCCGCACCACCTGGGTGCGTTCCACCCGCTCGACCCGCTGGGTCCGCTCGGCCTCCGCCGGAGCGGTCGCCTGCCGGTGCACCCGCAGCGTCGCGTCCTCCTCCCGCAGCGGCGCAGAGAGCACCTTCGGGAACGCGACCCGCCCGCGCAACTCCCCGGCCGCCGACAGCAGGGCCGACCGGGCGGCCCGATCGGCGACGCCGAGCACCAGGATCCGCACCCGCGCCAGCTGCTCCCGGTCCAGCCCGCCCAGCACCCGGTGCAGCGCCAGCGCCGCACCCTCCGGCATCGGGGTGCACGGCACGCCGACGGTGATCGTCAACCGGTCGGTCTCGAACGAGAGCCGGTCCGCCGACGTCGAGGACGCGACCTTGCTCGCGGGCACCAGGGCCAGTCCGGCGGGCACCACCTTCGCGATGATCTCGTGCGGCGTCGGCTGCACCTCCGGCGAACCGCTCCAGCGGTAGGCCAGCGGGCCCGCCGGCATCCAGCCGCGCGGTGCCAGGTTCGCCTGCACCGCGGCGATCCGGCCGTCGGCACCGTGCCGCAACGCGGCCGCGAACGGGCGCCAGGTCGGCGCGCCGATCGCGTCGACCAGGTGCGCCGCTTCGAGCCCGCCGAGCTGCTGCAACGGGCCGATCGTGGACACCACCTCGTGCCCCAGCGTCCGCGACAGCTCCGCGAGCCACCCGCCGGACGCGGTCCACTGGTCCAGCGGCACCAGCTGCATCCGCAGCCGCACCGGCTCCGGGAACCGCCGCAGCAACGCGGCGACCTGGTGCGGCAGCAACCCGCGTCCGCCGATCACCAGCCGCGGCCGGGCGGGCGCGACCGGGATCCACCGGGCGAGCTCCAGCACCGGCTCCGCGCCGTCCAGCGCCGCGGCGAGACCCGCGGGCACCGGCCGCAGGTGCAGCGTGCCGTCGTAGCCGGAGCCGCGCGGCAACCGGTCCTCCCACTCCGGGCGGGGGAAGCGGGTGCCGTGCGCCTCGCCGGGACCGTCCGCGGTGAACCGGATCCACCGGTGGTCCTCGTCCCCGGCGTACGCGCAACCGCCCGCGACGATCCGGACCGGGCCGCTCGGCGCGTGCACCTCGGCGCCCAGTTCGCGGGCGAGCTTCTGCCCCTGCGGGCGGCCGCGGCCGCGCTCGCCCAGGGACGGCACCGCCACCCACAACCTGGGCGGCTCGGCCGGGTTCCGGGTCCGCTCGGCGGCGGCCACCGCGGCCCGGCAGGCCTTGCGCAGCGCGGTGCGGAACCCACCGGCCTGCACCGCGGCGGGGGAGGTGAGGACGAGGCCTTCGCCGGGCCCGACGGGAACGGCACCCGCCAGCGCGGCGCTCTCCTCGTCCGCGGCCGACCGGCGCACGACGAGCACGGTCGAGCCGTGCGCTCGCACGACCAGGTCGCGAACCCGCGCGGTCCCGGATTCGTCGAGGTCAGACATGGATTCGCTCTCGTTCTCCGCGCTCGGAGGTCCGCGAGCCGCCCGTGCGTCCGCCGCGCCTGCGCGGCGCTCGCGTTGACCGGCTGTCCGGGGCGTCCGGCGCCACCTGCGCTCGGACCAGGCGAGCGGCTGGTGGATCGTTCCGGCCGCGGTTGCGCCAAGTGTGCACTTCCGTTGAACACTAACACCGAACGGGTGTGGCGAACCGGTCCGCGGTGACCCGCCGCAGCGCCCGCCTGCACCGGGAACCGACCGGTGCTCGGAGGCGTTCGTGCTGTTCAGCAAGGTTCTTCCGGAGCGGGGGTCGCGGTGCGGGCCGGGTGCCGCGGTGCTGTCGGAGGGTTTCCCTCGGATGGGGGCCGCTAGCGCTCCGCGGGCTCCGGCAGCTCGTCCGGGACGAACCCCACCGGTTCCGCCAACCGGGCCAGCGCGTCCCCGGCGGGGGTGCGCGCCGCGGCCCGCCGGTGCTTGCGGGCGAGGCGCATCAGCTCCAGGTGCTCGGCGTCCGAATCCGGTGCCTCGCCCGGTTCCTCCGCCCGGCCCAGTTCGCGCAGCAGCACCACCGGACCGTCCGCGTCGCGGTCCACGGCGAGCACCGCGAACCGGGCCCCGGCCGGGAACACCACCTCCCCGGTGGTGTCGCCCAGCGGCGTCGTGCGGCGCGCGTCCTGCGACCAGAGCATCACCTGCGCGTGGCCCTCGGCGCGCACCGGTTCGGTGCCCGCGCTGAGGAAACCCGCCTCGGACACCGGCATCCCCGGCTCGTAGACGTCCAGCGCATCCAGCTCCAGCAGCCGGTGCACCGGGCCGCCGTGCACCGGCAGCCTGCGCAGCCCGGACATGAGGCACACCGCGTGGTCGCCGAACTCGTCCCGCCCCGCGCCGCGCAGCGCGCGGTTCACCGACACGGCGCCGAAAGCGCCGTCGCCGAGGTAGAGCCGGACGGCCACGAGGTCGGCTTCCGGCTCCGGCTCCACGACGTCGGTGGCGGCGGCGAGCGCGGCGCGCACCTGTGCCAGCCCGGCCTCGAAGTCGGTGCCCGCCCGCTGGGCGAAGGCGGTGCGCTGCTGATCGCTGCTGCGCCGCTCGGCCAGGAACTGCGGCAGCGCCGGGATCGGCACCAGCGCCGAGCGCTCACCGGACGCGGTGCGGCGCGGCGGCAAGCGCAGCGCCGCCACCGACAGCCGCATGGTGCGGTCCGCCGGGGCGACCGCCGGTTCCGCCGCCGCGTTCGGTTCCGCCGGCTGCACCTGCGCGGCGCTGATGGTGGCGAGCTGGGTGACCCGCACCGGTTCGGGCCGTTCCGCGCGCTTCGCGGCGGCCGCGGACAGCCGCGCCTTGCGCTGCCGGGATTGCAGGGACAGGGGAGAGGCCCCCGGCTGCCGCTTCGGCAGCGCCGCCGGGGCGGCGAGCTGCGTCATCGGCACCTCGGCGGACATCCGGGGGACGTCCTGCGCGGAGTCGGCGCGCACCGCCACCGGGAACCCGGCGTCGGCCGGGAGCAGGCCGGTGAGCGGAATCCTCCTGGTGGCCAAGGACGTCATCGGTGCCGGGGGCTCGTCTTCGGTGCCGGGACCGTCCGATCTGCTCGGTGCGGCGGCGGCCGATCCGGTCGGGGGGGCGGGCGCGCCCCCCCCCGCCCCCCCCCCGGGGCCCGCGGGGGGGGGGCCCCCCCGCGGGGGGGGGGGGGGCCGCGGCCCCCCCCCCCCCGGGGCCGGCGGGGGGGGGGGGGGCTCGTCTTCGGGGCCGGGACCGTCCGATCTGCGCGGGGCGGCGGCGGCCGAGCCGGGCGGCGGGCCGGCCGCGCCGCCCGGAGCCGCGCCGTTCGGACCGGCGGGAGCCGTCCCCGCGGGCGGGGCGGTGCTCGCAGCGGACGGCCCGTCCGCGGAGTCCTGCGGGGTTTCCGCTGCGGGCGCGTCCTCCGCCGCGGGCGCCACCGGCTCGTCGGAGGCGGCCACCGGTACCGGACCGCCTGGTACCGGACCGCCTGGCACCGGACCGCCTGGCAGCGGACCGGCTGACACCGCACCACCCGACACCGCACCACCCGACGCAGGACCACCCGACCCCGCACCACCCGACACCGGTTCGTCCGGAACCGGACCTCCCAGCCCCGCCGCCGCGGGCAGCACCGCCGGGAACCGCAGCCGGTCGGCCAGCGGCCCGGCCGCGCCGCGCAGCTGCTCGCGCATCGACTCCGACGCGATCCCCTGCACCAGCAGCCGCGCCCGCACCCGCTGCTCGGCGTCCAGCCCGGACAGCAAGCGGTTCAGCGCGGCAGGCATCCCCTCCGGCAGCGGCGTGCACGGCCAGCCCAGCACCACGGTCAGCCGGTCCGGTTCGAACGTGAGCCGGTCGGCGGCACCGGGCACGCCCGCCCGCGGCGCGGGCAGCAGCGCGACGCCCGCGGGCACCACCTTCGCGATCACCTCGTGCGGGGTGGGGTGCGGATCGGTCATCCCGCCCCAGCGGAACACCAGCGGCCCGGCCGGCACCCAGCCGCGCGGCGGCGCCCCGGCCAGCACCGGTTCCACCCGGCCGTCGGGGGAGTACCGCAGCAGCGCGGCGAGGGGCAGCCAGCTCGGCCCGCCCCGCTGGTCCGGGACGAGGGTGAACTCGGCGTGGACCCCGTGGCGGATCAGCCCGGTGGCGGACACCACGTCGTGCCCGAGCAGCGCCGCGAGCTTGCCGAGCCACTGCGGGGAGGCCGGTTCCGGGTGCGCGGGCACCAGCTGGATCCGCTCCCGCACCGCGTGCGGGAACCGCCGGAGCAGCGCCGCCACCTGGTGCGGTGCGATGGCGGGGCCCTGCGGCCCGCCGAGCACGATGCGCGGGTGCTCCGCGGACACCGCGACCGCGTGCCACACCTCGTCGGCGGTGGTCTCCGCGGTCGCCGAGGCCGCCAAGCCCGCCGGGACCGGTTCCGCGTGCAGTCCGCCGTCGTGCACCGCGCCGCGCGGCAGCAGCGCCTCCCACGGCGGCTGCGGGTAGCGCGCGCTGTGCAGTTCGCCCGCACCCCCGCCGGCCGGGAACCGCACCCAGCCGTGGTGGTCGGCGCCGGTGAAGATCGAGCCGCCCGCGACGAAGGTGACCGGGCCGTCCGGGGCGTACACCTCGACGGCGAACTCGCGCGCCAGCTTCTGCGCGGTGGACCGGCCCCGGCCGTCGAGCCTGCCCGCCCCGGAGATCGCGAGCCACAGCCGCGGCGGGCCGGTGCCCGCGTCCTTGGCGCGGGCCGCGGCGGTGGTGACCGCCGTCCGGCTGGCGTGGCGCAGCGCGGCGCGGAATCCGCTCGCGCGCACGGCTTCGGCCGCTGCCAGCACGAGGCCGTCACCGGGCGCCACGGGCACGGCGCCGAACACGCGCTGCTCGGTCTCATCGCCGCCGGAGGAGTGCAGGATGAGCACCGTCGAGCCCTGCGGCCGGACGATCAGATCGCGGACCCGGACGGGTTCGACTTCCGGTTCTGACATCGACCTGCTCTCGTCGTGCGCGCTCGGAGGTCCCACCGGTCGGCACTCGCCGGGGATCGGGAGGATCCACCCGTGGTGCGGCCGCGGTCGGGACGCCGTGCGCGGGGTTCGGTGGGGCAGGGCGGTCGCCGCGCGGCGGCCGCGTGCGCACCATGATCGCATCCGCCGCGCTCGGTGTCGCCGGTCACTCGGAACCCGGCGCGGGCGGGGCGCGGCGGCGCCGATCGGGAGCAGGTCGGGGCCGCGGGATCAGGCGATGTGCTCGGTGCTCCCGGGCTCGCAGCCGCAGTCCGCGGGGCGGTCGCGCTCCTGCACGACCCGCCCGTCCTGCAGGGCGATGACCCGGTCCGCGTGGGCGGCGGTGGCCGGGTCGGCGGAGAACAGCACGAGGGGCAACCCGAACTCCGCGCAGCGCCGGCGCAGCAGCCGCAGGTGGTGCCTGCCGGTGATCGCGTCGAGCCCGGCGGTCGGGTCGTCGACCAGCAGCAGGTCGGCCCGTTGCAGCACGGTGCGGGCCACCGCGACGCGCAGCTCCTCGGCGCGGGTCAGCGTCGGGGTGGCGCGGTCCAGCAGCTCCCGCACGTCCAGCAGGTCCAGCGCGCGCTGCAGCAGGTCCGGGTCCGCGCGCCTGCCCGCGGTGTCCAGCGGCAGCAGCAGGTTGTCGGCCACGTCGAGCTGGGGCAGCAGGTTCGCCTGCCGGTAGACGACGCCGATCCGGGTGCGGCGGAACTCGGTGCGGGCGGCCTCGTCGAGCGCGGTCAGCTCGGTGCCCGCGATCCGCACGGTGCCGCGGGTGGGCCGTTCCAGACCGGCCAGGCAGCGCAGCAGCACGCTCTTGCCGGAGCCCGCGGGGCCGACCACGGCGGTGCAGCGCCCGGGTGCGGCCCGGAGGGTCACGTCGTGCAGCGCGGGGCGGCGGGCCGTCCCGAACTCCTTGCTGATCCCGTCGGCGATCACCGCGCCGCCGGTCATCGGGCATGTCGCGGACACGGGGTCCTCCTCCTCGTCGTGGGCGCGCCCGGCTTCGGCCGCGGCGTGCGCCCCACCGTCGTCGACCGCGGGAGCCGGGCGGATCAGCACATCGGCCAGGAGCCCTCCTACCGGAGGATGAGATCGGGCGCGCCTCCCTCCTCCGAGACGTCCGGGGAGCGGTCGGGTTGCGCGGGCCGGGTCCGCCGGGCGCGGGGGTGGATGCGCGAACGGGGGCGGGGGGGCGCGGGGGGGGGGGGGCGCCCGCCCCCCCCGGGGGGGGGGCCGAACCCGGCCGGCGGCGGGCCGGGGCGGGCGGCGGGGGGGGGGGCGGCGGGGGGGCGGGGGGGGGGGGGCGGGGGGGCCCCCCCGCGGGGGGCGCCCCCCCCCGCCGCGCGGCGCGCCCCCCCCCCCCCGCGGCCGCGTGGTTCGTCAGCCGCCGGGCCGGGCCGGGTCAGGCGGAGGCGGCCAACCAGGTGGAACGCCCCGCGTGGGTGGGTACCCAGCAGCCTTTCGCGGAGGCCCGGTCCTCCTCGGGGTCCTCCAGCGCCAGTGCCGCTTCGACCACTTCGTCCGCGGACCCGGTGGTCCGCCACAGCACGGTCTTCGGGAACAGGACGTCCGGCTCGTCGCCCGGGATGCGGGCGGCGTCGGCCTCGTCCTCGCCGTAGAGCTGCACGATGTCGATCACGCCGTGGTGCACCCGGATCCCGACGACGGCGATGAGGGTGCCGTTCGCGTCGCGGGGGTGCGCGAAGTGGAAGTCGCGGGCGATGAGTGCCTGCAAGCCGTCCGTTATGTCGTTCATGACGCCACCGAGGGTTCTGCGCGAGCGCTGGTCGATTGCGGGGGTCGGGGCGGGGGTCAGACGATCAGGTCGTCGAACTCGCCGTCCTTGGCACCTGACAGGAAGGCCGCGATCTCCTCCCTGGTGTAGATGAGCGCGGGCCCGTCGGGGTAGCGGGAGTTGCGGACGGCGATGTCTCCGTCGAGCAGGGAGGCCAGCTCCACGCAGTTGCCCACCGAGCCGCTGTGCGCGCTCTTGCGCCAGGACGCTTCGGGCAGGTTCCCTGCGATCATTCCGTTTCGGATCTCCGGCATCGAAGTTCCCAGCCTTTCCCCGAGTTGCTTGCAACGACCAGATGCACGTGCATCCGATCGTGCAAGGACCGTATCACTGAACGTTGGAATGATGTATGCACGTGCAGACGCACGGACGCCCGGGTAGGTGACGCAGAGGTCCATTGTGATCACGGAGCGTCGAACTGTTGCGGCCACAATCGCAGATTAATCCTGCATATGGCTTCGTGCAGGATCAGGCATCGCGGAAGCCCGCGTAACAGATCGCGGAAAACTGTGAGGCAACTCACAGAAAGAAGGACGCGCGGGTCAGCTCGCGTTCCCGAGCGCCTTGCGCGCTGCTTGCAAGGTCTTGCGGGTCGCCTCCGGCGTGTGCGCATCGACCGCGAGCCGGTGGCTGACCTTGCTGTAGAGCTCCACGTCCTCCGGCTTGTCCAGGTACAGCGCGCCCGAGAGGTGCTCCAGGTAGACGATGTCCGGGATCTCCTGCTCGGCGAACCGCAGGATCGTGAACGCGCCCTCCGCCCCGGAGCGGCCCAGGTCGAACGGCAGCACCTGCAACGAGATCGTCGGCAGCTTGATCACTTCCAGCAGGTGGTCGATCTGCTCGCGCAGCACGTCCACGCCGCCGATCGGCCGGTGCAGCACCGACTCGTCGATCACCGCCCACAACCGCGGGGCGTTCGGCTGGGTGAACAGGCGCTGGCGGTGCATCCGCAGCCGAACCCGGCGCTCCACCTCTTCCTCCACGGCCTCCGGCCGCCCCTGGCTGGCGATGGCCCGCGCGTAGTCCTCGGTCTGCAGCAGGCCGGGCACGAACTGGATCTCGTAGGTCTGGATCCGCGACGCCGACTCCTCCAGCCCCACGTAGTCCTGGAACCAGGACGGGACGAGGTCGCTGTAGCGGTGCCACCAGCCGGGCTGGTTGGACTGGCGGACGAGTTCGAGGAAGGAGCTGCGCTCGCCCTCGTCGGACACCCCGTACAGGGTCAGCAGGTCGGCGACGTCGCGTTCCTTGAATCCGACCCGGCCGAGCTCCAGGCGGCTGATCTTGGACCCGGAACCGCGGATCTCGTACCCCGCGTCCTCGCGGGAGATGCCGCTGGCCTCGCGCAACCGGCGCAACTGGCTCCCCAGAACCAGGCGACGCGCGGTGGGGCCGCCACTCGCGGCACCATCCGTGGTCACGTCCAGACCTCCCGAATCACGCACGGTCGTTTCCATCGACACATCGTCGTACCAGCGGTACGCACCGTTACCCGGCATGGCAGTCTAGCCCATCTCACCGCACCGCCCGCGAAGGTTGTGAACCGTTCCAGCAGGTCGAAGGCGCATGATCAACATCCCCGGTGAATCCCCAGTCACCCCAGCCAGAACAGTATCGGCGCACGATCGCGCCGAGCGCAATGCCCGATCGTCGGTACCGATCGCTACGCTCACCGGCGTGTTCACCGCCTCGACCGTCAACGTCAACGGATTGCGCGCCGCAGCGAAGAAGGGATTCGTCGAGTGGTTGTCCGGAACCACCGCCGACGTGATCTGCCTGCAGGAGACCCGCGCTGAACCGGATCAGCTGCCCGCCGCCGTCCTCGAACCCGACGGCTGGTTCCCGCTGCTCGCGCCCGCCGCCGCGAAGGGCCGCAGCGGTGTCGCGCTGTACTCGCGGGTCGAACCCACCGCCTCCCGGATCGGTTTCGGCAGCGAAGAATTCGACGACAGCGGCCGTTACGCGGAGATCGAACTGCCCGGACTCGTCGTCGCCAGCCTCTACCTGCCCAGCGGTGAGGTCGGCACGGAACGCCAGGACGAGAAGGAGCGGTTCATGGCGGAATTCCTTCCGCACCTCGATTCGCTCCGCACCCGCGCGCGCGAAGACGGCCGCGAAGTCCTGGTGTGCGGGGATTGGAACATCGCGCACCGCGAGGACGACCTGAAGAACTGGAAGGCCAACCGGAAATCCGCGGGATTCCTGCCGGAGGAAAGGGAATGGCTCAGCCGCGTCTTCGACGAACTCGGTTACGTCGACGTGTTCCGCGCCCGGAATCCCGAAGGCCCCGGTCCGTACTCGTGGTGGTCGTACCGCGGGAAGGCCTTCGACAACGATTCCGGCTGGCGCATCGACTACCAGGTCGCCACCCCGGGGCTCGCGGAACGGGCCACCAGCGCCGTCGTCGAGAAGGCGCCGTCGTACGACAAGCGCTGGAGCGACCACGCGCCGGTCACCGTCACCTACGACCTCTGATCGCGCGCACGGCGCAGCGATCGCCGTCGGCCTCCGGGCGGGCAGGACCCGTCCGGCCCGCCCGCGCCGCGCCCGCCCGCCGGAGCCGCCCGCGCCGACCGCCGCCCACGGGCGCTCGGGCACCGCGGTGATCGGGAACTGCTCGTCTACGCTCGACGGCATGCCCGACACGCAGTACGAAGACCTGCTCCGCCACGTGCTCGACCACGGCACCCGCAAAGCGGACCGCACCGGCACCGGCACCCGGTCGATCTTCGGGCACCAGCTGCGCTACCGGCTCTCCGACGGCTTCCCGCTGATCACCACGAAGAAGGTGCACTTCCGCTCGGTCGCCCACGAGCTGCTGTGGTTCCTGCGCGGCGACCCGAACGCCACCTGGCTGCAGGAGCGCGGCGTGAAGATCTGGGACGAGTGGGCGGCGCCGGACGGCGACCTCGGCCCGATCTACGGCGTGCAGTGGCGGTCCTGGCCCACGCCGGACGGCGGGCACGTCGACCAGATCTCCGAAGTGCTGCGCACGCTGCGGGAGAACCCGGACTCCCGGCGGATCATCGTGTCCGCGTGGAACGTCGCCGACCTGCCGCGGATGGCGCTGCCGCCGTGCCACGCGTTCTTCCAGTTCTACGTCGCCGACGGCCTGCTCTCCTGCCAGCTGTACCAGCGCAGCGCGGACCTGTTCCTCGGCGTGCCGTTCAACATCGCCAGCTACGCGCTGCTGACCAGCATGATCGCCGATCAGGTCGGGCTCGGTGTCGGCGACTTCGTGTGGACCGGCGGGGACTGCCACATCTACGACAACCACGAGGAGCAGGTCCGGACCCAGCTCGCGCGGGACGCGCGGCCGTTCCCGCGGCTGGAGCTGAAGCCGGCGGAGAGCCTGTTCGACTACACCTACGAGCACATCTCGATCGAGGGCTACGACCCGCACCCGGGCATCAAGGCGCCGGTGGCGGTGTGATCGGCCTCGTCTGGGCCCAGTCGACGACCGGTGTCATCGGCCGCGACGGCACGATGCCCTGGCACCTGCCGGAGGACCTGAAGCACTTCCGCACCACGACCGCGGGCGCGACCGTGCTGATGGGCCGGCGCACCTGGGAATCGCTGCCGCCGCGGCGGAGGGGGACGTGTGGGTGATCGGGGGTGCCGCGGTGTACCGGGCGGCGCTGCCGCTCGCGGACCGGATCGTGGTCACCGAGATCCGGGAGCGCTTCGACGGCGACACCGTCGCGCCCGACGTGGGCCGCCCGCCGGACTCGACCGGTGACTGGCAGGAGTCCAGCACGGGGCTGCACTACCGCTTCCTCACCTGGGGCTGACCGGAACGGCCGTTCACCCGGGCGGGCCCGGCGGGCATGATCGGGTGGTGGACGACGAAGACCTGATCGCCGAGCGCACCCCGCTGCCCGACGCCATCGGCGGGCGGCTGCGGGAGCAGCTGGTGTTCCTCGCCGAGGTGGACAAGCTCAAGACCGTGCTGCGCCAGTCCCCGCTGGCCGCGGCGGACCACCGCAGGGAGAACGACGCCGAGCACTCCTGGCACCTGGCGCTGATGGTGTCGGTGCTGGCCGAGCACTCCGACGAACCGATCGACGTCGGGCGCACCGTCGAACTCGTCGTGCTGCACGACCTGGTCGAGATCTACGCCGGGGACACCCCGCTCTACGACGACGCGGGCCGGGAGAGCCAGCAGGAGCGCGAACAGGCCGCCGCCGACCGGCTGTTCGGCCTGCTGCCCGCCGACCAAGCGGCGCGCTTCCGCGGCCTGTGGGACGAGTTCGAGTCCCGCGGTTCACCGGAGGCGCGCTTCGCGAAGGCCGTGGACCGGGTGCAGCCGCTGCTGCTGAACTGGCTGGCGCGCGGCGGGACCTGGCGGACGCCCGGCGTCACCGCCGACACCGTGCGCGCCCGCAAGGCCGTGATCGGCGAAGCCTCCACTCCACTGTGGACGATGGTGCGGGAGCTGATCGGCGAGGGCGAGCGCCGCGGCTGGGTCAGCCCGGGGGAGTGACGCCGAGCCCGGGCGCGCCCCGCGCGGAGCGCGCCCGGAACCCGTTCAGCGGACCGCGTCGAGCGCGTCGATGAGCCCCGCGCCGTAGAACCCGGCGCCGGTCGCACCGCCCGCGCACACCGCGTCCGGCTGCCCGTCGCCGTCCGGGTCGTAGCCCTCCGGGCACGGCAGCGCGTCGGCCTGCCCCGACAGCGCGCCGGTGACCTGCGGGGCGCTCCACTCCGGGTGGGTGGCGCGCAGCAGCGCGACCACGCCCGCCGCGTGCGGGGAGGCCATCGAGGTGCCCTGCATCCAGCCCCAGCCGCCGCCGGGAACGCTGGAGAGGATGCGGCCGTTCGCCGACGGCGTCTGCGGGATCTGCCGCGCGTCCCCGCCCGGCGCGGTCACCGCGACCGAACCGAGCCCGTAGTTCGAGAAGTACGACTTCACCGCGTCCGAACCCACCGATGACACCGCGACCACGCCCGGCAGCTCACCGGGCAGCGCCGCGCAGTCGTGCCCGGCCCACCGGTCCTGCTGCGGCCCGCCGTTGTTCGGGCTGTCCGTGTCGTGGATCGGCTGCGACAGGTCCCAGCCGCTGTTGCCCGCCGCCGCGACCGTCACCACGTCGTGCCCCGCCGCGTAGGCCGCGGCCCGGCGTACCGCTTCCGCGCCCGCGCGCTGGTCCGGGTCGCTCTCGCACCACAGGTACCAGGGGTCCACGAAGTAGGAGTTGTTCGTGACGTCGATGTCGTGCTCGGCGGCCCACAGGAACCCGCACACCGCGTACTCGGGGTAGATGAACCCGTCGTCGTCGATCACCCGCACCGAGGCGAGGCTCGTGTCCGGGGCGACGCCCGCCACACCGACCCCGTTGCGGGCGGCGGCGATGGTGCCCGCCACGTGGGTGCCGTGCGCCTGGGTGTCGTCGGCCGGGGCCCACGCCTCGACCGCGGTGTCCGGGATGCCGTCGCGGGCGCAGCTCACCGACTTCGACAGGTCCAGGTTCGGCTTCAGGTCGGGGTGTTCCGGGTCGATGCCGTAGTCGAGGACGCCGACGGTGACGTCCGGGCTGCCGGTGGAGATCTCGTGCGCCCGGTTGGCCCCGATCAGCGGCAGGTCCCACTGGTCGGCTTCCAGCGGTTCCCGGTCCGCGGCGGCGGTGGCGGGTCCTGGCGCGGCGGTCCCCTCCAGCACCTCCAGCCGGGTGCTGGGGGATGCGGGCGGCAGCTGCTCCGCCAGGTTCCGGCTGGCCCCCGCCTGGTCGACCGCGGGTTGCGCGCGCACGACGGCCGCGAACCCGGGGTCGGTGGAGGTGGCGAGCACGACGCCGATCTGCGGCCAGCTGTGCACGACGGAACCGCCGACGGCGCGCACCGAGTCCTCGGTCAGGCGCAGCCCGTCGCCGGTGGGGCCCAGCACCACGAAGTGGGCGGGCGGTGCGGTCGCGGGCGGGGCCCCCGGCGCGGCGGTGGCGGTCCGGGCGACGCCGGTCGGGACGGCGGCGACGGCCGGGACCAGCAGGCTCAGCGCCAGCGCGGAACCCGCCAAGCGCAGGTGCTTCCCGCGCGGGCGCGGTGTCGATCGTTGTGGTGACACGTGTCCTCCCACGGCACTCTCGTACCGAGCGATCAGTGACTGATCGTCGGATGATCCGCCCACTCGGCGGGCTTCGACAGGGCGAAAAGGAGCAATCCGGCGGGGGAACCGGGTGGTGGTCGGCGCCGGTCCGCGCGGGCTCCCGCCGGGCCGCCCGATCCGGTGGCCGCCGCTAGGGCCGGACGAGTCAATGCCTTGCCAGTCTTGCCACTCGACCGAGTTATGGCACTCGTCACCGGCTCGGGCCGCGCCTATTCGTTGCATCGTGCGAGTCCGAAGGCGCATACCGGATGCGATCAGTGATAACGCTCGCTTCGGGTACCCGGTGCGGGACCGGTTCGGGGGGTAAATAGGATCTTTGCGTCGTGTCCGGTTTACGCAACGCGATCGTGGTGTTCACACACGATCGGTACGGTCCGCAACCGGGTTGAACGAGATCTGTGACCCGTACGGGTTAACCGTCAAGGGAGGCAACGCTCGTGCGTAGCCGATTTGCTCGCATGATCAAGCGGGTGCTGGTGTCGGCGCTGCTGCTGGCCAGCGCGGTCCTGACCACCGCGCTCCTCGGCACCGCCACGGCGCAGGCCGCGGGCAGCGGCCAGGTCCTCGCGCAGGGCACCGCCCTCGCGGGCGCCGCCACCCCGGTCGGCATCGCCGCAGTCGGCTTCGGCATCGTCGGCATGCTCGCCGGCGTCCTCCGCCGCAAGAAGATCGAGATCCAGCCGGAGAACCAGCGCAAGGGCTGACCGCACGCCCGGCGCGGCGCACCGGCCTCCACCGGGAAGCGCCACCCGGTCCCCCCGCCGCCGCGGACCTTGCGAGAATCGACGGGTGAGCAGCGACGACTCGGCCACCCAGAACCCGCACACCTCCGCAGGCGGCTCGGCGCCCGGGCGCGGACCCCGCGTCCTGTCGGGCATCCAGCCCACCGCCGACTCCTTCCACCTCGGCAACTACCTGGGCGCCCTGCGGTCCTGGGTGCGGATGCAGGCCGACCACGACGCGTTCTACTGCGTCGTCGACCTGCACGCGATCACCGTCGCGCAGGACCCGGCGCTGCTGCGCGAACGCACCCGCGTCTCGGCGGCGCAGTTGCTGGCCCTGGGCATCGATCCCGACGCGTCCACCCTGTTCGTGCAGAGCCACGTCCCCGAGCACGCCCAGCTGAGCTGGGTGCTCGAATGCCTCGCCGGGTTCGGCGAAGCGGGCCGGATGACCCAGTTCAAGGACAAGTCCGCTCGGCAGGACGCCGACCACATCAGCGTCGGGCTGTTCACCTACCCGGTGCTGCAGGCCGCGGACATCCTGCTGTACCAGGCGAACCAGGTCCCCGTCGGCGAGGACCAGCGCCAGCACCTGGAGCTCACCCGCAACCTCGCGCAGCGGTTCAACTCCCGCTACGGCGACACCTTCACCGTGCCCTCCGCGCACATCCCGAAGGAGGCCGCCAAGATCCAGGACCTGCAGGACCCGTCGGCGAAGATGAGCAAGTCCCAGCCGAGCGGCGTCGTCGACCTCCTGGAGGACCCGAAGCGCTCCGCCAAGAAGATCCGCTCCGCGGTCACCGACAACGAGCGCGAGATCCGCTACGACCCGGAGCAGAAGGCGGGCGTGAGCAACCTGCTCGCCATCCACTCGGCGCTGACCGGCCGCACCATCGACGAGCTGGTCGCCGAGTTCGACGGGAGTGGCTACGGCGACCTGAAGAAGGCCGTCGGCGAGGCGTTCGTCGAGTTCGCCGTCCCGTTCCAGGAGAAGGTGCACGGCTACCTCGCCGACCCGGCCGAGCTGGACAAGGTGCTTGCCCGCGGCGCCGAGCACGCCCGCGAGGTCGCGACCGAGACCCTGCGGGTCACCTACGAGCGCGTCGGCTTCCTCCCGCCGCTGGCCGGCTGACGGCGCGCCGATCTTGCGCTGACGAGATCATTCGGCGGTAGCCTCAGGCCCGTTCGGGGCAACGCGTCCGTCCCGGACGGGCCTGGAGGTGACCCGTGACCGATCGCAGCCAACCCGCGCGCGCCGCCACGACCGGGGGAGGCCCCGGTCTGCTGGAGCGGTTGCGCCGGGACCATCCCTGGCTGGACCGGCTGATCCGCGCCGCGGCGCGCTACCAGAGCCAGTACGGCGACTACTACGCCGCGGCGATCACCTACTTCAGCGTGCTGGCCCTGGTGCCGCTGCTGATGATCTCCTTCGCGGTGGCGGGTTTCGTGCTCGCGGGCAACCCGGACCTGCTGGAGCAGCTGCGGTTGTCGATCACCGAGGCGGTCCCGAACCGCGAGATGAGCGGCATGCTCAACCAGGTCGTGGGACAGGCGATCGAGCAGGCGGGCACGGTCGGGGTCATCGGGCTGCTCGTCGCCCTGTACTCCGGGCTGGGGTGGATGACGAACCTGCGCGAGGCGTTGACCGCGCAGTGGAGCCAGCAGCAGCAGGCCCCGCCGCTGCTCAAGCGACTCGCCTCCGACCTGGTGTCGCTGATCGGGCTGGGGTTGGCGATGGCGGTGTCGTTCGGGCTCAGCGCCCTCGGCGGTGGCGTCGGGCGGGCGCTGTTCGCGGCGCTGGGGATCGGGAACACCTGGCCCGCGCGGATCGGGCTGTCGCTGCTCGCGATCCTGCTGTCGCTGGGGGCGGGCTGGCTGGTGTTCATCTGGGTGCTGGCGCGGCTGCCGCGGCTGCCGGTGTCGTTGCGCAGCGCCGTGTGGGGCGGGCTGTTCGCGGCGATCGGCTTCGAGGTGCTCAAGCAGGTCGGGGTGGTGTACCTCGGCAGCGTCACCGGGTCGCCCGCGGCGGCCGCGTTCGGTCCGATCCTGGGTCTGCTGGTGTTCGCGTACCTGACGTCGCGGTTCATCCTGTTCGTCACGGCGTGGACCGCGTCGTCGGCGGAGAACGAGCACCGCGCGCTGCCGGAACCGCCGCCGCCCGCGGTGATCCGGCCGCAGGTGCGGGTGGTCGGTGCGGGGGCGAAGTCCTCGGCCGCGCTGTTCGGGCTCGGTGCGCTGGTCGGTTGGTCGTTGCGCCGCCGCTGAGGTGACCGCGGGGCCCACCCGGCCAGGTTCGGGGCGAGGCCGGGTGAGCCGTGGCCCGGGCGGTGGCCACCGCACGGGGCCGGAGTCGGCGACCGGCTCGGGGTAGCACCGTCCGGGCGGTCCGAGCTGCGTCTTCCGGGGACCGCCCGCCGCTCGACTCCTACCAACGAGAATGCCGGGTTCCGGTTCCGGTCGGACCGGTGCGATTACCCGAGTACTACCTAGCCCGTCCGGGTGATCAGGTCACGGATGGTCCGGCCCGCGGTTCGCCGCGCGCCGGGCCGCGGCGAGCCGGGAGCGGCGCCTGCGCAGCACCGCGAACGCCCCGGCGACCACGATGATCAGCACGGCCAGCGCCGTCAGCGGCACCCCGACGGTGCCGAACATGGGCGAGCTGGGCAGGTCCCCGTCCGCGGCGGCCTGGGCGGCGGGCTCCTCGGGCTCCTCGGACGGCTCCGGTTCGGTGACCAGCTCGCCGACCGAGGTGCCGGGCGGGAGCGAGAAGCCGTGGTCGAGCAGCTGCATGGTGAACTTCGACTGCCGGACCGGCTTGTTCTCCCCGCGCATCAGCACCGCGACGAGCCGCCTGCCGTCGCGTTCGGCGGCGGCGATGAACGTGTGCCGGGCGTCGTCGGTGAACCCGGTCTTGCCGCCGAGCGCGCCCGGGTAGTTCCACAGCACCGCGTTGTCGCTCTCCACCGGCAGCGGCGGGCCACCCGGCTTGCCGGGCAGCGTGGTCTCGCGGACCGATTCGGCGTGCGCGAACTCGGGGTGCCGCATGGCCTCCCGGAAGATCAGCGCCAGGTCGTAGGCGGAGGTGCTCATCCCCGGGCCGTCCAGCCCGGACGGGGTGGCGGCGCGGGTGTCGTGCGCGCCGAGTTCGTCGGCGAGCGCGTTCATCTTCCGCACGGTGTCGTCGATGCCGCCGAGCTTCCTGGCGAGCGCGTGCGCCGCGTCGTTGCCGGACTGCATGATCAGCCCGGCCAGCACCTGCTCGACGCTGTAGGTGGTGCCGGGTTCCAGGCCGACCCGGCTGCCTTCCTGGTCGGCATCGTCCTGGGTGACCACGAGCGTGTCGGAGAGGTCGAGCTCGCGGATCGCGACCAGCGCGGTGAGCACCTTGATGGTGGACGCAGGCCGGTGCCGGGCGTGCGGGTCGCGGGCCGCGAGCACTTCCCCGGTGTCCAGGTCGGCCAGCACCCACGACTGGGAAGCGATCGGGTCCAGCGCGGCCGGCGGTGCGCCGGGCGCGTTGATCTCGCCGCACTCGCCGAGCCGCGCACCGCCGACCGGCTCGTCCGGCACCGGCAGCGGTTCTGGGACGGGTTCGCCCGGAGCCGGGACCTCGGAGGTGTCGACGGCGGGCGGCGGAGCGGCGGCACCGGGGCACCCCGCCGGTTCCTGCGCGGCTGCGGTCAGCGGCGCGCCGCCCAGCAGCACGAGCGCGGCGCACCCGGCGGCGACGAGCCTGCCCGCGACGCGCCGCACGTCCGCGGCATTCGGTGCGAATGCCGGATTTCTCGGCGGGAAGGGGTGGGATGTGCGGACCGGGGCGACCGGGTGGTGAGCTCTCGCGGGCACGCGCTCAGGCTAGCGAACCGGATCCCGCCGCGACCCCCGGTCCGCCGGAAACCCTTCGGTTCTGCGGTCGGGCGGCGGGACCCCACGGCCTGCTTTCCCACCTCTGCCGGGCAGCACGGGGATGGCGGAACCGCAGCGGTTTCCCCGCTGGAGGTCGATGTCCGCTGCGTCGGTCCGTGCACGGGGAAGTCGCCGTCCTCGCGGGGAAAGGCCTGCGACCCCGCGGGTGGTCGCTCAGCGGATCCGCCGCTGACCGGGGGACGGCGCGGCCCGCCGCGCGGGATCGAGGACCGTTCGCCGGAGGCCGCGGAGCGCGCCGGGCGGGGGGGGGCCCCCCCCCCCCCCCCCCCCCCCCCCCCGCGCGGCCGGGGGCCGCGCCGCGGGGGGGGGGGGGCGCGGGGGGGCGGGGGGCCCCCCCGCGGGGGGGCCCCCCGGGGGGGGGGGGGCGGGGGGGGGGGGGGGGGGGGGGGGCGGGGGGCCCCCCCCACTTCCCCGGTGTCCAGGTCGGCCAGCACCCACGACTGGGAAGCGATCGGGTCCAGCGC
>NZ_JAIUJZ010000019.1:0-2504 GCF_020176775.1 Saccharopolyspora sp. 6M | reverse complement strand
CCGCCCGGGGCCCGGGGGGGGGGCGGGGGGGGCGGGCGGGGGGGGGGCCCCCCCCCCCCCCCCCGCCCCCCCCCGCGCCCGGGGGGGGGGCCCCGGGGGGGGGGGGGGCCCCGGGCCGGGCCGCCGGACGCGGGGAGATACTGCCCCCGTGACGTTCTCCCGCCGTACCGCCCTGTTCCTGCTCGCCTTCGGCGTGTGGTCGTGGCTGCTGTGGCCGACGTTCTTCCGCAACATCTGGGTGAGCGAGAACTCCTGGCAGGCCGGTTCCCCGACGCCGTTCCTCTACGTGCACTTCGTGATCGCCGCGGTGTCGCTGGTCCTGGGCACCGCGATCGGCGTGCTGGGCTGGCGCGCGTTCCGCGCGACCCGCCGCTGACCCTCCGGCGCGCCCTACCCGGCGTCCGGCGCGGTTCCCGCCCCGCCCTGCAGCGCGGCGAGCGTCAGCACGTTCCCGCCGATGCCCCAGCCGCCGTCGGCGACGTCCTCCACGAGCACGAGCGTGGTGGCGCGGGCCCGTTCGCCGAAGACTTCGGCGTAGAGGTCGGTGACGCGGTGCACGAGCCGTTCCTTCTGCTCGGCGTCGAGGGTTCCGGCGGGCACCTTCAGGTTCGCGAACGGCATGTCTTCCTCCTCCAGCAGATCGTCGCGCTTCCGGTCAGGCCGCGTTGCCGTGCGGGTCGGCGGCGTCGAGGGCGGCCACCACCTGGTCGAACTCGCCGCGGACCTCCGAGTAGCGCAGGAACTTGACCCGCTCGACGAGGATCTCCCGCGCGTCGGGGTCGGCTTCCAGCAGCGCCATCACCTCGTCGATGAACTCGTCCAGCGGCATCGCGTGCGCGCTCTCCCGGTGCCCGGGCATCAAGTCGGTCTGCACCGCCGGCGGCGCCAGCTCCTGCAGCCGCACGCTGGTGCCCCGCAGTTGCAGCCGCAGCGATTCGGTGAGCATGTGGATCGCGGCCTTCGAGGCGTTGTAGCTGGGCGTCACGCGCAGCGGGGTGAACGCGAGACCAGAGGTCACGGTGAGGATGGTCGCGTCCGGCCGCCCCTGCAGGTGCTCGATGAACTCGGCGATGAGCCGGATCGGCCCGAGCACGTTGGTGGCGATGACGTCCTCCGCCGATTCGAGGAACCCGGCGGGGTCCCGCCAGTTCTCGGCGCGCATGATGCCCGCCATCGGGACGAGCACGTTCAGGTCGGGGTGGCGTGCCAGCACCTCGGCGGACGCGGCGCGGATGCTCGCCGGGTCCAGCGTGTCGATCCGCTGGGTGTCGATGCCAGGGTGCTCGGCGGCGATCTGCGCGAGGAGCTCCTCGCGCCTGCCGCCGACGATGACGGTGTTGCCCTTCTCGTGGAAGCGCAGCGCGAGGGCCAGGCCGATGCCGCTGGTGGCGCCGGGGATGAAGAGGGTGTTTCCGCTGATGTGCATGCCACGAGTCTGCGGCGGTGCCGTCCTCACGTGCAGAGATCGGTTATCGGGGGATCGGCGGTCCCTGGTCGGCGTCACCGGCCGGGTCCATGCTGGTGGCATGGATCGACCCGCGCTCGCCACCTTCCTCACCCGCCGCCGCGAGGCGCTGCGCCCCGCGGACGTGGGCCTGCCCCCGGGCGCGCGCAGGCGCACCCCCGGGCTGCGGCGGGAGGAGGTCGCCTCGCTGGCGGGGATGTCCACCGACTACTACACGCGGCTGGAGCAGCGCCGCGGCCCGCACCCGAGCGCGCAGCTGCTGACCGCGCTGGCCAGGGCGCTGCGGCTCAGCGACGACGAGCGGGACTACCTGTTCCAGGTGGCCGGGCACAACCCCCCGCGGCGGGTCCTGGCGTCGGCGCACGTGGCCCCGGCGCTGCTGCGGGTGCTGGATCGGCTGGACGACACGCCGGCGCTGATCCTGTCCCCGCTGGGGGAGACGCTGGTGCAGAACCGGATGGCCTGCGCCCTGCTCGGCGACCGCTCCGGCTACACGGGGCTGGCCCGCAGCGAGGTCTACCGCTGGTTCACCGACCCGGAGCACGAGCGCCGCATGTACCCGGAGGCCGACCGGGACCGGCAGAGCCGCGCGCAGGTCGCGAACCTGCGGGTCGGCTACGGGCTGCTGGGCGACGCCTCCGCCGCCGGTGACGTGGTGCGGGCGCTGCTGCGGGAGAGCGCGGAGTTCGCCGAGCTGTGGCGGCGCCACGAGGTCGCGAAGCGCTTCGAGGACCACAAGACGCTGCTGCACCCCGAGGTCGGCGCGATCGAGGTGGACTGCCAGGTGCTGTTCACCGAGGACCAGACCCAGGCGCTGCTGGTGCTCACCGCGGCCCCCGGCAGCGACGGCCACGCCAAGCTGGAACTCCTCAACGTCGTCGGCCACGAACGCTTCACCAGCCCCCAGCGCTGACCTGGCGAACGCGGAAGCGGGCCCCCCCCCCCCCCCCCCCCCCCCCCCCCCCCCCCCATGGGGGCGGGGGTGCGGCGCCGCGGCACACGGGGCCCGGGGGCGACTAAGGAAGGGTCGAGCACGGGG